>DASUWY010000015.1 GCA_036378175.1 Thermoleophilaceae bacterium | reverse complement strand
CGCCCACGAGCACCAGCACGTCGCCGTGCCAGCCCTCCTCGCCGGCGCGCCGAGCCGCGAGCGTGTCGTGGTCTGTCAGCAGGACGACGTCCACCCCGTTGCGCGCGGCGGCGCCGGCGATCTCGGCCACCGTCCCGGTCCCATCGGAGTGCGTGGAGTGCACGTGAATCACGCAGATGACGTCGTGAAGAGGTCCCACCGGGCAAGAGTAGGGTTCAGGTCATGCCTAATCCGAACTCTTTTGACGCCCGCGCGACGCTCAGCGCGGGTGGAACCGACTACGAAATCTTCCGGCTGGACGCCCTCCAGGCGGGGTACGACATCGCGCGCCTTCCCTACTCGCTGAAGATCCTGCTGGAGAACCTGCTCCGTACTGAGGACGGCGAGAACGTGACCTCCGAGGACGTGGAGAAGATCGCCCGCTGGAACGCGAAGGCCGAGCCGAGCGAGGAGATCTCCTTCACGCCGAGCCGCGTGCTGATGCAGGACTTCACCGGCGTTCCCGCGATCGTCGACCTCGCCGCGATGCGCGACGCCATGGCCGACATGGGCGGCGACCCGGCGAAGATCAACCCGCTCCAGCCCGCCGAGCTCGTGATCGACCATTCGATCCAGGTGGACGAGTTCCTGTCGCGCACCTCGTTCGCGCGCAATGCCGAGCTCGAGTTCGAGCGCAACCGCGAGCGCTATGCCTTCCTGCGCTGGGGCCAGACCGCGTTCGACAACTTCGCGGTGGTGCCGCCCAACACAGGCATCTGCCATCAGGTGAACCTCGAGTATCTCGGCCGCGTGGTGTACGCGCGCGACGGGCAGGCGTTCCCGGACACGCTCGTGGGCACCGACTCCCACACCACGATGATCAACGGCCTCGGCGTGCTCGGCTGGGGCGTGGGCGGCATCGAGGCCGAGGCCGCCATGCTCGGGCAGCCGGTGTCGATGCTCGTGCCGCAGGTGGTGGGCTTCAAGCTCACCGGCGCGCTGCCCGAGGGCGCGACCGCCACCGACCTGGTGCTCACCGTCACGCAGATGCTGCGCGAGAAGGGCGTGGTGGGCAAGTTCGTGGAGTACTACGGCGAGGGCCTGGCGAACATGCCGCTGGCCGACCGCGCGACGATCGGCAACATGTCGCCCGAGTACGGCGCCACGTGCGGGATCTTCCCCGTCGACGCCGAGACGCTCCGCTACCTCGAGTTCACCGGCCGGCCGAAGGAGCTCGTGGCGCTGGTGGAGGCGTACACGAAGGAGCAGGGCCTCTTCCACGACGAGAACAGCGAGGAGGCCACCTACTCGGACACTCTCGAGCTCGACCTCTCCACCGTCGAGCCGAGCCTGGCGGGACCGAAGCGCCCGCAGGACCGCGTGCGGCTGAGCGAGGCGCACGAGGCGTTCGCGGACGCGCTCGCGTCCGATCTCGGTGAGAACGGGCACGGGCACGCGCTGCACGACCGTGACGAGTCATCCGCGGAGTCCTTTCCCGCCAGCGATCCGCCCACCGGCGGCGTGGGCGACACCGACCCGGATGCCGGCGTGCACGCGCCGGCCTCCGCGGTGGCCGAGAAGCCCGCGGGCGTGCCGGTGACCGGCGAGGACGGCAGCGAGTTCGAGCTCTTCCACGGCGCCGTGGTGATCGCCGCGATCACGAGCTGCACGAACACCTCCAATCCCTCCGTGATGATTGGCGCCGGCCTGCTTGCGAAGAAGGCGGTGGAGCGCGGGCTCGAGCGCAAGCCGTGGGTGAAGACCAGCCTCGCGCCCGGCTCGAAGGTGGTGACCGAGTACCTCGACAAGGCCGGCCTCACCGAGTACCTGGAGAAGCTCCAGTTCAACCTGGTGGGCTATGGCTGCACCACGTGCATCGGCAACTCGGGGCCGCTGCCGCCAGAGATCTCGAAGGCGGTGACGGACAACGACCTGTCGGTGTGCTCGGTGCTGTCCGGCAACCGCAACTTCGAGGGCCGCATCCACCCCGAGGTGAAGATGAACTACCTGGCGTCGCCGCCGCTCGTGGTGGCGTACGCGCTGGCGGGGCGGATGGATGCCGACATCTTCGACGAGCCGCTCGGCGAGGGCTCGGACGGCGAGCCGGTGTACCTGCGCGACATCTGGCCCTCGCAGCAGGAGATCCACGACCTGATCGAGTCCTCGGTGAAGTCCGAGATGTTCACCGGCAGCTACGGCGAGGTGTTCGAGGGCGACGACAACTGGAACGGCCTCGACATTCCAGAGGGCGACCGCTACGCCTGGGACGACGACTCGACGTACGTGAAGCTGCCGCCCTACTTCGAGGACATGCCCGCGGAGGCGCCCGACTCGTTCGACAAGATCGAGGGCGCGCGCGTCCTGGCGGTGCTTGGCGACAGCGTGACCACCGACCACATCTCGCCCGCCGGCTCATTCCGGGAGGACTCCCCGGCCGGGAGGTACCTGGTGGAGCGCGGGGTGGAGCGCAAGGACTTCAACTCCTACGGCTCACGGCGCGGCAACCACGAGGTGATGATGCGCGGCACGTTCGCGAACGTGCGGCTGCGCAACCAGCTCGCGCCGGGCACCTCGGGCGGCTTCACCGTTCACCTGCCGGACGGCGAGGAGACGACGATCTTCGACGCCGCGATGAAGTACGCGGAGGAGGGCGTGCCGCTGGGCGTGCTGGCGGGCAAGGAGTACGGCTCGGGCAGCTCGCGTGACTGGGCCGCCAAGGGCCCGCGCCTGCTCGGCGTGCGATTCGTGATCGCCGAGAGCTACGAGCGCATCCACCGCTCGAACCTGGTGGGCATGGGCGTGCTGCCCCTTCAATACGCGGATGGGGAGAACGCGGAGTCGCTCGGCCTCAGCGGCAAGGAGACCTTCGACCTCGCCGAGCTGGGCGACGGCGACCGCAAGCTGAAGGTCACGGCCACGCCTGGCGACGGCGACCCGATCGAGTTCGAGGCGACCGTGCGGATCGACACGCCGAACGAATGGCTCTACTACCGCAACGGCGGCATCCTCCACTACGTGCTGAGGCAGCTGCTGTCGCGCTGACCCGTTGAGCCTCGCCCACCACGAGCTCTGCTTCGGCTGCGGCAACGCAAACCTGTTCGGGCTTCAGATGGAGCTCGAACAGGCGGACGGTCAGCCGGGCGCGGTGACGGGACGCTTCTTCCTGAAGCAGGACCACCAGGGCCTCGAGGGGCGCGCGCACGCCGGCGTGATGGCGGCTGCGCTCGAGGAGGCGATGGCCATGGCATTGCATTCGCGCGGGGTGCATGCACGGGCGCGGCGGCTGGAGGTGGAGCTCGCGGCAGATGCCCCGGTGGGCGTGTTCGTCCGCGTGGACGCGCGCGTGAACGAGGAGCTGGAAGCGGCCGCCAGCGCCCGCGAGGTGGGGGAGGGCGCCCGCCAGCTCGCCGAGGGACGGGCGTTCTTCGAGCGCCTCGACTAAGCGGCGCGCTGCGCCTGCTCGAGCAGCGGCGTGAGCTCGTCGGCCGGGGCCGGGCGTGCGAGGTGGAAGCCCTGAGCGAGCGCGCGGCCGTGCCGCACGAGGAAGTCCCACTGCTCGCTGCTCTCCACCCCCTCCACTACGGCGTCCATCCCGAGCCCGCCCGCCAGGTCGAGCACTCCGCGCACCAGCGCACCCGCCTCCGGGTCATATGGCACCGAGCGGAGGAACGAGCGGTCGAGCTTGAGCTCGTTCACCGGCAGCTGCCGCAGGCGTCCAAGAGAGGAGTAGCCGGAGCCGAAGTCGTCAACCGACAGGTTGAGACCCAGCTCGCGCAGCTCGCTCAGGATCGAGTGGCCCACCTCCGCCTCCGCCATCGCGGTGGACTCCGTGATCTCGGCGGTGAGCAGTTCGGGCGCGATGCCGCCGGACTCGATCACGTCGCGGATCGCCTCCACCGCGCGGCGCTGCCTGAGCTGGCGCGGGGACAGGTTGAAGTGGATGCGAACGTGGAGGCCGGCGCGGCTCCACTCGCGGGCCTGCTCGCAGATCGTCCGGATCACCCACTCGCCGATCGGCTCGATCAGGCCGGTGTCCTCCGCGAGCGGCACGAAGTCGCTCGGTCCCACGAGGCCGCGCTCGGGATCGTCCCAGCGCACGAGTGCCTCCACCGCGGCAAGCCGCCTGTCGGGCACGCTGAAGATCGGCTGGTAGTGAAGGATCAGCTCGTTCTGGGCGAGCCCGCGCCGCAGGCGCGCGGTGAGCGAGAGGCGGTCGGCGCCACCTCGCTCGGCGTCCCGGTGGACCGCGTAGCGGCTGCGGCCACCCGCCTTCGCCTGGTACATCGCGGCATCCGCGGAGCGAAGCAGGGCCGACGCGGTCTCACCGTCGCGCGGGCAGATCGCGATCCCAATGCTGGCGCCCACCTCAAACTCGGCATCGTCCATCGTGAACGGCTCCTCCAGCACGGTGAGGATCTTCGACGCCACGGCCTCAGCCACATGCGCCGTGTCGCCCTCTAGCTCGCTCAGCAGGATCAGGAACTCGTCGCCGCCATGGCGCGCGACCACGTCCGAGCCGCGCGTGGCGCCCGACAGGCGCTCGGCCACCATCTCGAGAAGGCGGTCTCCCGCGGCGTGACCGAGGCTGTCGTTCACCATCTTGAAGTTGTCGAGGTCGAGATAGAGGAGCGCGAGCTCCCGGTTCTCTCGGGCTGCTCGCGCGAGCGCGACCTCGAGGTGCTCCTCGAGCAGCACCCGGTTCGCGAGCCCCGTCAGCTGGTCGTGGTAGGCGAGGTGCGCCACGGCCGCCTCGCTCTTCAGGCGCTCGGTGATGTCGGAGCCGGATGACAGGACGCCGGTCACCCGCCCGCCCGAGTCGCGCATCACGCTCGTCATCCACGCGACGATGCGCTCCTCCCCGGCCTTTGTGAGCACGGGCGTCTCGTAGTAGCTCATGGAGCCCTCGCTCGCGCCTCTCGTCATCAGCGTCCGGAAGCGGCTGCGCAGGTCATCCCGGAGCTCCTCCGGGAGCACGAGCTCGAACCAGTCGGCCCCGATCACCTCGTCCTCGCTTCGCCCCAGCACGTCGAGGCCGGCGCGGTTGATCATCGTCACGCACCCGCCCGGGTCTCCCGCCACGAGGATCGAGCCGGCCATCTGCAGGTAGCTCTCGGCCCTGTCGCGCTCTGCGATCACGGCACGCTCGGCCTCGCGCCGGGTCGTGATGTCGTGTGCGATCACGGATGCGCCGATCGCCGCGCCGTGCGCATCCCGGACCGGCGAGGCCGTGAGCGACACCTCGACGATGCTCCCGTCCTTGCGCAACCGCTCGGTCTCGTAGCGGGTCACGCGCTCGCCGGTGATCACGCGATCGAGGATGTCCACCTCCTCCCCGACGCGGGTCTCCGGGATCAGCATCGTCACTGACTCCCCGACCGCCTCCTCGGCGCTGTAGCCGTAGAGCCGCTCGGCCCCCGCATTCCAGCTCGTGATGATCCGGTTGCGGTCCTTGGTGAGGATTGCGTCATCTGTGGACTCCACGATCGCCGCAAGCCGCCGCTGCTCCTCGAGCACACGCCAGCGCTCGAGGTACTGAGCGAGCTGGTCGCCCACGACCTGAGCGTTCTCGAGCAGCTCCTGGTCCGGGCCGCGCTCCTCATCCGAGAAGAACTCGAGGATGCCGCGGAACTCGCCGCCGAACTGGATCGGGAAGGCGAAGGCGCTCCTCAGCCCCACTTCGAGCGCCGATTGTGCGCGCGGCAGGCCCGGACCGTCGAAGTCCGACAGCCAGCGGGGCTGCGCCCTCTCCCAGATCCGCCCGAGCACCCCTTCGCCGCGGCGATAGAGCGATGCGCGGCAGCGTTCCGCGAAGTCCGCGAGGCCCTGACTCTCCTCGTGCCATACGGCCACGGCCTCCAGCGCGGCCCCGTTCTCGGCGGTGGGAGTCCAGAACGCGCCGAAGCTCCAGTCGAGCCACTCGCAGATCGTCGCGATCAGATCCGGTACGAGGTCTGACGGCGGCTTGAGCGCCGCAAGGTGCGAGTTGATCGCGCGCTGGGTAGACAGCAAGCGCGCGGCTGTGGACCTGTGTTCCCCCACCAATCACCAACATACCCAGGCTCCTTTACCCCACCTGGGGTAAGCGCGGAGCTTGGTAGGCCAGTTCCGACCTAGGAGCCCGAGATGTCCGAGAACCTCTCACGCCAGATCCTTAGCGAGCACCTAGTGGAGGGAGAGCTCACGCCGGGCTCGCCGATCGCACTGAGGATCGACCAGACGCTGCTCCAGGACGCCACCGGCACGATGGCGTGCATGCAGTTCGAGCAGCTCGGAGTGCCCCGCGTGCAGGTGGATCGCGCGGTGCAGTACATCGACCACAACGTGATCCAGCTCGACTTCAAGAACCCGGACGACCACCGGATGCTCCAGGCCCTCGCGCGGAAGTACGGCCTCCATTACTCGCGTCCGGGCAACGGCATCTGCCACTACGTCCACATCGAGCGCTTCGCCAAGCCAGGCGACATCCTCGTGGGCGCCGACTCGCACACCACCACAAGCGGCGCGCTCGGCATGATCGCCATCGGCGCCGGCGGGCTCGACGTGGCGGTGGCGATGGGCGGCTACCCCTACGAGATCGCCTGCCCGGAAGTTGTGGAGGTGCACCTCTCGGGCACCCTGTCGCGTCCCTGGGTGCAGGCGAAGGACATCATCCTCGAGCTGCTGCGCCGGCTCTCGGCGAGCGGCGGCAAGAACAAGATCTTCGAGTTCACGGGCGAGGGCACGCACGACCTCTCGATCCCTGAGCGCGGCACGATCGCGAACATGATCGCGGAGCTCGGCGCCACCAGCGCGGTGTTCCCGCCCGACGACAACACGCGCGACTGGCTGCGCCGCCAGCAGCGCGAGGACGACTTCGAGGAGCTCGCGCCCGACGAGGGCTGCGAGTACGACGACCGCGTGGAGATCGACCTGGGCGAGCTCGGCCCGCTCGTGGCAAAGCCGCAGAATCCCGACAACGTCGTGCCGGTGGAGGAGGTGGCGGGCACCGAGCTCGCGCAGGTGTGCATCGGCTCGTCGGTGAACTCCGGCTACTTCGACCTCGCGTTGCCGGGCGCGATCCTCGCGGACCGCGACGGGCAGATCGTGCATCCGACGCTCGCCGCCACCGCGACGCCGGGCTCCCGTCAGATCCTCACGGCGATCGCCGAGTCCGGCGTGTACCGCCAGCTCGTGGAGGGCGGCGTGCGGATGCTCGAGCCTGTGTGCGGGCCGTGCGTGGGCATGGGGCAGGCGCCGCCTTCGAATGCGAACTCGCTCCGCACCTTCAACCGCAACTTCCCGGGCCGCTCGGGAACACCGGAGGACTCCGTGTACCTGTGCTCGCCGGCGGTGGCCGCCGTGTCGATGCTCGAGGGCAAGATCGCGGACCCGCGCGAGTACGGAGATGCGCCAGAGATCCTCGATCCGCCGGAGCTCAAGCCATACGTGGACGACGTCCACATCTTCGCGCCGGCCGACGAGGACGAGGCGGAGTCGATCGAGATCCCGCGCGGTCCGAACATCAAGACGCCCCCTGAGCACGAGCCGCTCGAGGAGTCGATCGAGGCGAAGGTCGCGACGGTGCAGCCGGACAACATCTCCACGGGCGACCTCGCGCCGGACGGCGTGATCGTCATGAGCTACCGCTCGAACATCCCCGCGATCGCGGAGTTCACCTTCCAGCATCGCGACCCCGAGTTCCGCAAGCGGATGAAGGAGTGGGGGAGCGGCTTCATCGTCGGCGGCGACAACTACGGCCAGGGCTCCTCGCGCGAGCACGCCGCGTTGGCGCCGCTGCAGCTCGGCGTGAAGGCCGTGTTCGCGAAGTCGTTCGCGCGCATCCACCGCCGCAACCTCGTCGCGCAGGGCATTCTCGCGCTCACCTTCAAGGATCCCGCTGACTACGACCGCGCGAAGGTTGGAGACACCTGGTCGCTACCGAACATCCGCCAGGAGCTCGAGGACGGCAGCGAGGACATCACGGTGAAGATCGAGGAGTCGGGAGACGAGTTCGCCGTCACTCACGACTTCGCGCCAAAGGAGCGCGAGATCCTCGTCTCCGGCGGCCTGTTGCACTACCTGCAGGAGCACGGCAAGCAGGTGTCCACGGCATGAGGCGGGCGGGCGGGCCGGCAGGCCCGCCCGCCGTGTGGTTCGGTTAGCGGCCCGTCCTGATCGTGAAGCGGTATGTGTGGGCGGCCGAGTTGCCGTTGAAGCCGGTGAGCGCCAGGCGGACGCTGGCCCTGAGGCGGCCGTGATGGCGCCGCGCGAGCTTCACCGTCTGCCTCGAGAGCTTCACGCGAAGCCTCACCGGCTTGCCGTGGAAGACGGGGAACTGACGACGTGCGAGCGTGACGAGGCGAGCCGCATGGCCCGCGCCCGCCCGCACCAGCACGGTGCCGAAGGCGTCCACCGGCTGCGCCGGCAGGTGCAGCGTGAGTGTGCGGCCCCGACCGATGTGAACCGCGGCATGCAGGCCTGCCAGCTGCGCCTTGAGCGAGCCTGACTGCGGGAGACTGCTTCCGCCTCCGCTGGTGGGCGCCCGCACCACGACCTGTTTCGTCTTGGTCGTGGTGTTGCCCACCTCGTCGGTGGCGGTTGCGGTGATCGTGTAGGTGCCCGAGGCGGCGTAGCTGTGGGTGACGATCGACCCGGTGCCCGTCCCGCCGTCGCCGAAGTCCCACGAGTAGGCATGCACGCCGGAGCGGTCGATCGCGGACTCGCCGAACACCAGCGTGTCACCCGGCGCGCCCGCGTTGGGCACGGCGAGGTTGTCGACCGTCGGACCCTGCACGTCGTAGAACGCGGCGTGAACGCTGTAGCTGCTGTAGTCCGGGGTCCGTTCGAGGGCTAGGAACACGTTGCCGTTCGAATCGGCCGCCTCGGACAGCGTCTCGCTCGAGTCGCTGGTGGAGTCGTTGATCGGCATCACCGGACCCGGTCCGGACGTGGGATCGATGAGTGCCGTGTGAAGCGGATAGTTCGGGTAGTCGTAGACGAGCCACGCGGCCATCGCGCTGCCGTTCGGAAGCGCGGTGAGGACGTTGAGATCGGTTTCCCCGTCGGACCCGCTGACGATGTCCGGATCGCCGCTGAGCGGCGGCTGGATCGTCCCGTCCGCCTGGATGCGGCGGCTCACCAGGTGATAGTCGTCCGACGAGTCCTTATCGGTCCAGACGACGGTCACCTGTCCAGCGGAGTTGATGACGATGTGCGGCGGGTAGTAGTTGTCGCCGACTGCGGTGGCCGTCTCGAAGGTGCCCACGGAGGACAGCGAATCGCCGGCGCTCAGCTTGACGACCTTCATGTCGCCCCCGCCGCTGGGGTTCCCGGACATCTGGACGAAGCCGAGGTAAGCGTCGCCTGACGGCGCGATCGCAACGGCGGATGCGGTGTAGTCGCCGTACTGCGGTGTGCCGATCAGGTCGTGCTCGTCGCCGAGACTGCGGTCGGCCTTGAGTTGCCGTACGCGCTCGGCCCACTGGTAGGGGAAGGTGAGGTCCGTGTAGTCGCCGTAGCCCCAGGTGAGCACCGACTCGCCGGCGCTGTTGGTGGCGATCGCCGCCTTCTCCACAGCCTCGTTGCTGTTCGACGAGATCTGGATGGCCGATCCGGAGGGAGCGCCGGCGTTCAGGCGTTGAGCCCAGAGAATCGGATTGCTCGTCCCGGAGTCCGGGTCCGTATAGGCAAGCGTGGCAATCCCGCCGCCGTCGATGCCCATCGCCAGCGGAGAGGTCGCACTCGAGCTGCCGACGGCTTGCGTGGTTCCGAGCGTGCCGTCCGGCTGAACCATGCGCTCGTTCACACCGCCGCTCTGAAGGGCCCACGCGGCGGTGGCCGCTCCACTCGAATCCACCACCAGCTTGATCTCGTATGACGGAGCTCCGGCGAGATCGAGCACCGGCCCGGCCTTGCCGTCGGCGGCAATGCGCTCGATCTGCGTCTTCGAGTCTGTGGTCCAGGCGAGCCACATCGAGCCGTCGGGCGCCGCCGCGACCTCAGGCGTGGAAGCCGACACTCCACTGGGAGAGATCGCTCCGAGCGGCTGCCATCCGGCAGCGTGCGCCGCTGAGGCGAGGATCAGAGTTGACGCAACGGTGACGGCGGCGGCACCGAGCCGCCTGAAGGGCAGATGCATTGAGAGCGAGTCCTTTCGATTGGGCCGACCCCCAAAATAAGCTGCGACCTGCCCAAATGGGAAAAACTCGCTGAGCCGACGTCAGAGAGATGACTGGACGGCAGAGGCGACCTACTTCAGGCTCGTCCAGACCGTCTTCACCTCGAGGTACGCGTCGAGGTTTGCGTGTCCCATCTCGCGGCCGATGCCGGACGCCTTGTAGCCGCCGAACGGCGCCGCGGCGTCGACCATGCCCCAGCCGTTGATGTAGATCGAGCCTGCCTTCAGCTTCCGCGCGAGGTTGTGCGCGTTCGCCACGTCGCGCGTCCAGACGCCGGCGGCGAGGCCGTACTCGGTGTCGTTCGCCCGGCGCGCCACCTCGTCGAGGTCGTCGTATGGCATCGCCACCAGCACCGGCCCGAAGATCTCCTCGCGCGCGACCTTCATGTCGTCGGTCACTCCGGTGAGCAGCGTGGGGTTGATGAAGTAGCCGCCGTCGCCGTTCCCGCCGCCGTGTCCGCCGGCCACCGCCTCGGCGCCCTGCTCGAGCCCGGACTCGATGTACGAGCTCACGCGCTCGTATTGCTCCTTCGACACCACGGGGCCGAACTGCGTCCCGGTGTCGAGCCCCGGCCCGACCTTCGCCTTCTTCGCCGCCTCGGCGAGCCCGGACACCACGGTGTCGAATTGGTCCTTCTGCACGAACAGCCGCGAGCCGGCGTTGCACGCCTGGCCGGTGTTGAAGTAGATGCCCTGGAACGACCCCTTGATCGCGGCGTCGGTGTCGGCGTCCGGCAGGATGATGTTCGGGCTCTTGCCGCCGAGCTCGAGCGTCACGCGCTTGAGCAGCTCGCCGCAGCGCGCGCCGATGCGGCGTCCCACCTCCGTGGAGCCGGTGAAGGCGATCTTGTCGATCGACGTGGAGTCCACGAGCGCCGCGCCCGTCGAGCCGTCCCCGGTGAGCACGTTGATCACTCCCTCCGGGAAGCCCGCCTCCTGGGCGAGCTGGCCAAGGCGTATCGCGCTCAGCGGCGTCTGCTCGGCCGGCTTGAGGATCACCGTGCAACCCGCCGCGAGCGCGGGCGAGATCTTCCACGACGCCATCAGCAGCGGGAAGTTCCACGGGATGATCTGGCCGCACACGCCCACGGGCTCCTTGAGCGTGTACGTGAACATGTTCGGCCAGGAGACCGGGATCGTCTCGCCCTCGATCTTCGTGGGCCAGCCCGCGTAGTAGCGCAGGTGCGCGACCGCCTGCGGGATGTCCACGGCGCCCGCGATCGTCACCGGCTTGCCGTTGTCGAGTGCCTCGAGCTGCGCCAGCTCCTCGCTGTTCTCCTCGATCAGATCGGCCAGCCGGTTGATGAGGAGCGACCGCCCGGCCGCCGGCATCTTGCCCCACTTGCCCTCGAGCGCCGCGCGGGCCGCATGCGCCGCACGTTCCACGTCCTCGGCGCCCGCCTGCGCCGCCGAGCAGATCGTCTCGCCGGTGGACGGGTCGACCGTCTCGAAGGTGCGGCCGTCCGCGGCGTCCACCCATTCGGCGCCGATCAGCAGCTTGTGCGGCCCGGACTCGACGAACTTGCGGGCGGCGTCTGAGAGGGACTCTGTGGCGGTGGTGGGCATGGTCGGCGGCCTCCTCTGGCTCGAACGAAGACGGCGAGGATAGCCTTCGCGCATGGCCCAGGGCGACGTGTTCGAGCTGAACGACCACGAGAGGGTGACCGTGCGCACCAGCTCGGCCGATCTGCTCGAGATGGACGCCGAATGGCAGCCGGCGAAGCACAGGCCGCTGCCGCATTCACACCCGTCGCAGGACGAGCACTTCGAGATCACCGAAGGTCAGCTGAGCGCGAAGCTTGGCAGCGAGACGCGCGTGTTGAACGCGGGGGACACGGTGGACGTGCCGCGCGGCGTGGTGCACACGTTCTGGAACAGCGGCACCACCACGGCCCGCGCGAGGTGGCAGGTACGGCCTGCTCAGCGCACGGAGGAGTTCTTTCGTGCCGTGGACAGCCTGCGCAAGCAGGGCCACGGCACGAGCGCCGGCGTGAGCCCGCCCGCGGGGGCGCTGCTGGCGCGCGAGTTCTCGGCCGAGTTCCGGCCGGCGCTGTCACCCGTGGTGCGCTCGGTCTTCCTTCCGGCGCTGGCGGCGGTGGCCAAGCGCCGCGGCTACAAGCTCTGAGACGGCGCCCCCTCGGCGCGCGCCCTGTCCACCGCGGCCACCACGTCCTCGGGGTCGTTCACGCCGATGAACGAGAAGTCGGAGTCCCCCGAGCCGGCGGTGTCGAAGTCCACGGTGCCCACCTGGAGGAGGCGCTGGATCACCCGCTGGTTCGTGTTGACGTTCTGCACGCGCTCGATCTGAGTCTGCTGAACGCGGCGCGCGATGATGCCGCGCTGGATGCGCAGCCGCTGGGTGGTGATCGTGTAGACGATGAAGAAGCGGCGGATGAAGCCCACGAGCACGACGATCGCGAGGATCACGACGAACGTGGCCACGCCGGCCGCGTTGCTCGCCGCAAACCACACGATCACCCCCACCACCACAGCCACGAGCAGGCCCTGCAGATAGAAGGCGATGGTGGATCGCCAGGAGGGGTGACCCTCGTAGATCACCTGTTCGCCAGGGTGCAGGTCCATAGTCCGAGCTAAGCGCTCAGGACGATCTTAAGCGCCTTGTGACCGGCGTAGGTCTCGTATGCCTGCTGGGCATCTGAGAGCTTCATGTGGTGGGTGACGAGCGGAGTGGGGTCGAGGCGCCCCGCGGCCATCAGCGAGAGCACGGGATCCAGGTGGCCCATCACGTTGGCGTGACCGGTGACGAAGTTGAGGTTCTTGATCCACACCACGCCCATGTGGACCTCCGTGCGTTCGGCGTGCACGCCCACGACGGACACGGTGCCGGCCTTGCGCGCGAGGCGGCAGGCGAGGTCCAGCGCCTGGCCGTTGCCCACCGCCTCCACCGCCACGTCCACGCCGCGGCCGTCGGTGGCGGCCTTCACGGCGGCGCGCGGGTCCTCCTCGGTGAGGTGCACGGGCTCGGCGCCGAGCTCGCGCGCCTTCTCGAGGCGCTCGGGAACCATGTCGATCGCGATCACGCGCGCGCCGCCCGCCACGCGCGCCGCCATGATCGCGCACAGCCCAACCGGCCCGAGGCCGACCACGGCCACCGTGTCGCCCGGCTCGAGCCCAGCCGCCACCACAGCGTGGTAGCCGGTGCCCATCACGTCGCCCGCGAACAGGGCGGCGTCGTTGGACAGTCCCTCGGGCACCTTCCTCAAGGTCAGGTTCGCGTGCGGCACGAGCACCTGCTCGGCCTGCGTGCCCTGCAGCGAGCCGAGCGTCTTGCCGTGCCCGAACACGCGCGACTCGTCGCACTTCTGGAAAACGCCCTTGCGGCAGAAGAAGCAGTGTCCGCAGGCGCTGTGGAAGGTGCCGAGCACGCGGTCGCCCACAGCCACCTGCGACACGCCGTCGCCCGCCGCCACCACAGTGCCCACGTACTCGTGGCCGATCGTGAAGCCGGGCTCGATCTGCACCCGGCCGTGGAAGATGTGGAGGTCCGATCCGCAGATGCCCGAGGCGTCCACGCGCACAATCGCGTCGTCCGCCTCGATCAGCTCGGGCTCGGGCCGCTCCTCGACCTCCACCCGGCCGGGCTCCTGGAAGGTCACCGCCAGCATGAGGCCGGTCAGCTTATGGATTCGCCCGTCGCGACGATTCGCCGCAACAGAGGTGCCGCTCTGTAGCGCTCCTCGCGCCGCTCGTCCCACAGCCCGTCAAGCGTGGCGAGCACGTGGTCGAAGCCGATCTCGCGCCCCCAGGTCACGGGTCCGCGCGGGTGATTGAGGCCGAGCGTGGTGCCGGCGTCCACATCGTCCGGGGAGCCCACGCCCTCGCCGATCGCGAAGAGCGCCTCGTTCACGAGCTGGCACACGAGGCGCCCGAGAACGAGTCCCGGCGCGTCCGCCACCCATTCGTGGTGGAAGCCGAGCGAGGTGAAGAAGCGCTCCGCGGCCTCCGCCACCTCGTCTCGCGTATCTGGCAGGCGCGTGAGCTCGACGAGCCTGCCGATGGGCGGCAGCAGGTGGAAACCCACTGCGCCGGGGATCGCGTGCGCCGCGAGCGAGCGGTCTGCGCAGAGCACGACGACGGGCGCGCCGCGCGGGTCCACGGCCTCGCCGGGCGTGACGTGCACGACAAGCTCAGGTTCGCCGCCGCCCACATCGAAGCCCGCGGCAACGCCGCGCTCGCGCAGCGCGTCTGCCAGCGCACCGTGCCCCTCGATCGCGACCACTCGGCCGTCGCCGCCCCCCGGCTCCGGTGGGTCCTCGTCGTCCGGGCGGTGCGGCTTGCCGTCCTCGTAGGAGTACCAGCCGCTGCCGGTCTTGCGGCCGAGCGTGCCGGCGGCGACCATCTTCGCCTGCAGCATGCTCGGCTTCCAGCGCGACTCGCCGAAGCTCTGCTCGTTGAACGAGCGCGCCACCTCATAGCCCACGTCGATGCCGACGAGGTCCATCAGCTCGAAGGGCCCCATCCGGAAGCCGCCGCCGAGGCGCGCGATGCGGTCGATCTGCTCGATGCTCGCCACGCGTTCCTGCAGCAGCCGCAGCGACTCGCCGTTCACCGGGCGGCCGCAGCGGTTCACCAGGAACCCCGGGCCGTCGCTCGCCACGATCACCGTCTTGCCCATCGCCTCGCCCACGGCGCGCGCAATCTCGAGCGCGCGCTCGCCCGTCTGCGCCGCGGCGATCACCTCGAGCAGCCGCATCAGCGGCGGCGGGTTGAAGAAGTGCATCCCCACCACGTTCTCCGGGCGCGCCGCGGCGGCCGCCAGCGAGCTCACGAGGATTGACGAGGTGTTGCTCGCGAGCACCGTCTTCTCGCCGCAGATCTCTGACAGGCGCTCGAACAGCTCGCGCTTGAGCTCCGGCCGCTCGGGTGCCGCCTCGATAACGAGCTCGCAATCAGCCAGGTCCTCTAGCTCGTCGCACAGGCGCAGCCGGCCGCCCGCCTCGCGCGCATCGTCCTCCGACCAGCGCCCGCGCTGCGCTCCCTTGGCGAGGCCGGTGCGCACGCTCTGCTCCCCCCGCTCGAGCGCGCCAGGGACGGGATCGTGCATCAGGGTCTCTATGCTCGCCAGGCATCCGAGTTGCGCGATGCCCGCGCCCATCGTGCCGGCGCCAACTACGCCTAGGCGACTGGGAAGCTGGCTCATTGGGTAGGGACTGCCACGGAGGCCGGCCATCTTAAAAGCCTCCGGACTCGCCGCAACTTTCCCCCGACCAGCACGTCTAGAACCCCGATGCTCAAAAAGCTGCTGATAACTCTCGCCACTAGCTCTGTAATCGCAACCGGCGTCGCCGCGGCGCCCGCGCACGCCTCCACGAGGCAGGAGTCCATCTTCCAGGACGACTCCACGCTCGTGTTCTCAAGCGACGCCAAGCGCCAGCAGGCGCTCGACGAAATCAAATCGCTCGGCGCGACCACGATCCATTCGCTGCTCTTCTGGAGCCGCATCGCGCCGGCTTCGGACTCGGCCAAGAAGCCCGCGGGCTTCGACGCCACCAATCCCGCCGCCTACCCGCCGGGAGCCTGGTTCCAGTACAGCCAGTTCGTGGACGAGGCGCAGGCCCGCGGGTTGCAGGTGATCTTGTCGCCGGTTCAGGCACCGCACTGGGCCGACACGTGCAAGACGCGCGGCCAGGCGCACCACTGCAAGCCGCGGCCGTCCGACTATCAGCAGTTCGTGGAGGCCGCCGGCAAGAACTTCCCGCAGGTGCATCGCTGGTCCGCCTGGAACGAGCCGAACCAGAGCAACTGGCTCTACCCGCAGCGCCAGCGCGTGAAGGGACACATCATCCCCACGGCGGCGATCGAGTACCGCAACCTGTTCCGTGCGATGACCGCGGGGCTGAAGGCCAGCGGTCACGGCGGCGACCAGATGTATCTGGGTGAGACCGCGCCGCTCGGCCGCACCACCGGCTCGCTCGGCAAGCGCTTCCTCAGCCCGACCGAGCTTTTCCAGGGGGTGTTCTGCCTGGACTCGCGTGGCCACAAGCTGCGCGGCACGATCGCGAAGCTCGAGGGCTGCCGCGGCAGGTACGCGAAGCTGGCGGCTACCGGCATCACGCACCACCCGTACAACCGCGGCGGCAGCCAGCCTCCCACGCGGCGTCCGGGGCGTGGCGAGATCACGATCGCGAACGTGAGCAGCCTGAGCTCTGTGATCAACCAGGGCGCGCGCAACCACCGCATCCGCGGCGGTCTGAAGTTCTACTTCACCGAGTTCGGCTTCCAGTCGAACCCGCCGGATCGCCTCTTCGGCGTGTCGCTGTCGCGCCAGGCGCGCTACATCAACGAGTCGGAGTACATGGCGTACAAGAACGGCCGTGTTGCCGGAATGTCGCAGTACGAGCTGTTCGACGCTCCGAAGCTCGCCGACTTCAACACCGGCCTGCGGCTCAAGAACGGCAAGGCCAAGCCGGCGCTCGGCGCCTACCGGCTGCCGATCTGGGTCACGCGCAGCGGCTCAGGCGTGCGCGTGTGGGGCATGGTGCGTCCTGCCGACGGCACGCCGCAGACCGTTCAGATCCAGAACGGCTTCAAGAAGTTCAAGACCGTGAAGACCGTCCGCACTGCAGGCACCGGCTACTTCCAGGTCCGCGTTCGACACCAGCCCGGATCGAAGTGGCGGCTGGTCTGGGGCAGCTTCAGGAGCCGTACGGCTGGAATCGGGTCATAGGGCTCACATCATCGCGTTGAGCCCAGTGGCCGCGCGGCCGATGATGAGCTTCTGAATCTGAGACGTCCCCTCGTAGAGCGTTGCCACGCGCGCGTCGCGCAGGTAGCGCTCCACGGGGTGGTCGTCCACGTAGCCCGAACCGCCGTGGACCTGGATCGCCAGGTTGGCGTTGCGCACCGCGGCCTCCGTCGCATAGAGCTTCGCGATCGACGTCTCGGTGGTGCTCGGCTTGCCAGTGTCCTTCAGCCAGCCGGCCTTCCACACCAAGCCGCGGGCGGCCTCGGTGTCCACGATCATGTCGGCGATCATCGCCTGCACGAGCTGGAACGAGCCGATGGGCCGGCCGAACTGCTCGCGCTCCTTCGCGTACTGGACCGACGCGTTCACGCAGCCCTGCGAGATCCCCACGCAGCCCGACGCCACGCTGAAGCGGCCGGAGTCGAGCGCGGACATCGCGACCTTGAAGCCGTCGCCGATCTCGCCGAGCATCGCCTCGTCCGGCACCTCCACGTCGGAGAGCGACAGCTCTGCGGTGTCGGAGGCCTTGAGGCCAAGCTTGCCGTGGATCTCGCCTGAGGAGAAGCCATCGCTGTCTGTCGGCACCAGGAAGCAGGCGAGCCCGCGATGCGCCTTCTCGGGGTCGGTCTGGGCGAAGATCAGCGCGACCTTCGCGTGGTTGCCCATCGAGATCCACTGCTTCTGGCCGTTCAGCTTCCAGCCGCTGTCGATCTTCGTCGCGCGCGTCTTGAGCGAAGCGGCATCTGAGCCCGAGCTCGGCTCGGTGAGGCCGAAGCAGCCGAGCGCCTCGCCGCTGCACAGCCTCGGGAGCCACTCCTGCTTCTGCTCCTCGGTCCCCCAGCGCTCGATCGACGAGCACACGAGCGAGGTCTGCACGGACACCACGGTGCGCGCGGATGAGTCGCCCCGGCCGATCTCCTCGACGATCAGGCCGTACGTGCGGTAGTCGAGCCCGCGCCCGCCGTACTCCTCGGACACGATCGCACCGAGGAAGCCCATGTCCGCCATCTTCTTGACGAGGTCGGTGTCGAACTTCTCGTTGCGATCGTTCTCGCGCGCGACGGGCACGATCTCGTTGTCTGTGAAGTCGCGCGCCGTCTCGCGGATGAGGCGCTGCTCGTCGGTGAGCTCGAAGTCGATCAAGTCTGCTTCCTCCTAGGGGCGGTCGTGGGAGGAATGCAGCGTAGCCCAGGTTTGTTGCACGGCGGGCCCCGCCGTCAACTCACTCGGAGTTGTCGGTGGGCGACGAGCAGCCGGGATCCTGCGGGTAGTCGATCTTCCCGTTGCCGTTGTTGTCGAGCCCGTCCGAGCACTGCGGCCGCGCCTGAGGCTTGGGCGGCTTGAACGCACCCCCCAGGCGCGTGAACTTCGCCACCCAGTGCACCGACGTGTCGGAGTGGAAGCCGTTGTCGTCAGTGGTGTCGGTGTCCTTGCCGCGGATCGTGAAGTGCTTCGCCTTGCCGAAGAGCTTCTTGCTGGAGAGCGCGCTTCCCACCGTGGGGATGAGCTGGTCGGGGCCTCCGCCCGGGCAGTCCTGGAACATCCCCGACAGGCCGGTACCGCCCACCTGCGGCCCCTCGAGCAGCAGAACGGACGTGAGTGGGACGGGCGGACCGCCCGGCCACTCCGCCGGCGACACCCAGTTCATGTCCACGCTGCCGCTGAAGGCGCGCGTGCCGCAATCCGGCGTGGGCGCCGGCCCGCCGCCGCCCCCGCCGCAGCCGGGCCCGTTGCCGCTCAGCTGCTGAGACTCCGCGTGGCCCGAGCGCGTGACCGAGCCCTTCACGCGGGCGCCGGGAGTGCTCCCGCTGAACGCCGCGAAGGTGGTGGTCCTGCCGAGCTTCACCGCGGAGGCGGTGGCCGGCTTCCTGCTCTTGAAGCTGAGGCTCTCCTGGCCGCTGCCCGTCTGGCGCACCTGGCCCTGAACGCAGCCGTCGTACTCCGTGTGGTCGAGCGTCCACTTCGTGCTCTGGCTGCCTCTCACGGTGACCTTGAAGTGAGCAAGCTTTGGCGTGGCGGCGCCGGCCTGTGCGGCCGTGAAGGCGGCGACGGCCGTTGCCGCGGCCAGAGCGGCCAGGAAGCGCGAGTCCTTCATGGCGGCGAAGCTATATCGAGACGTCCGGTGCCGCCAATCGCATGTCAGCGGTCGGACGCGCGGAGCGAGGCACTTACACTGCGACTGTGAGCTTCGCCGCCGCGTGGACGATCGGGGTGGTCGTCGTGCTGCTGTTCATCGTCGCCCTGGGCAGGTTTTCCAAGGCGAGCCCGCGGCAGTTTCTCGACTGGAAGCCCGCGCGCTCGTACGAGGACGGGGTCCGGCTCGAGCTCGAGGACATCGACCAGATGCTCGAGGCGCAGAACGAGCGCCGGCGCCGCAGCGGCCGGCCGGAGCTGAGCGAGGACGACGTCCGCGCTCAGGTGGACGCCGCCCAGCGCGAGCAGAAGACGCGGGCGGACGACTACCGCGGGCGCGAGCGGACGGACGGCTGATTGGCGCGCGTGCTGATCGTGGGCTGCGGCTGCCGCGGACGGGAGCTGGCGGCTGAGCTGAGAGCGCGCGGGCACGCCGTGCGGGGCACGACGCGAAGCGAGTCGCACCTGCCCGAGATCCTCGCCGCCGATGTGGATGCCGTGGTGGCCGACCCCGGCCGCCTTGCCACGCTCACGCCACACCTCGATGGCGTGAGCGTGCTCGTATGGCTCATGGGATCGGCCGAGGGCCCGGAGGTGGCGGCGGTGCACGGAGACCGCCTGGCGAGCCTGCTGGAGACCCTCGTGGACACGCACGTGCGCGGCGTGGTGTACGAGGCGGCCGGATCGGTCGAGCCGGCGCTGCTCGAGCAGGGCGCCGCGCTTGTGCGGCGCGCGGGCGAGACATGGCACATGCCCGTGGAGGTGGTGGAGTCCGCCACGGCCGGCTCTCTCGCTGACGCGGCGGAGCGCGTGCTCGCCGCCTAGGCGCGCGCAAACGCCGGGGGCGTCGGTTTCCCCCGGCGCTTCCGCACAGGACTGCCGTCTCGCTGGGGCAAGACACCGCAGCCCTGTGCTCGCAGAATCCCCCGAACTGGTGGCATTGAAACGAGGAAGCGTGGACGCGGTAGTGTCGCGACCTCACCCGCTCCACCGGGCTAATATCCGAATCCCGGTCGGCATTTAGAACTTTTTGGAGGTGATCGCGTGGCGGATTACGCGAAGGACGTGCTGGTGGATACCCAATGGGTCGAGGACCACCTCGACGACAACTCGGTACGCATCGTCGAGGTCGACGAGAATCCCGCTCTGTACGCGGAGGCGCACATTCCGGGCGCCATCGGCTTCGACTGGAAGAAGGACCTTCAGGACCAGGTGAAGCGCGACTTCCTGGGACCCGAGGAGTTCGGCGCGCTGTTCGGGTCGCGCGGGATCTCGAACGACCACACGATCGTCCTCTACGGCGACCGCAACAACTGGTTCGCGGCCTACACCTACTGGTACCTGAAGTACTACGGGCACGACAACGTGAAGCTGATGAACGGCCCGCGCGAGAAGTGGATCGAGGAGGGGCGTCCCACCACGAGCGACGTGCCGAACTTCGACTCGGCCACGTTCAACGCCCAGCCGGGCAACGACGCCATCCGCGCCAAGCGCGACGAGGTGCTGGCGGCGCTCGACGCGAGCACGAGCCTCGTGGATGTGCGCTCGCCGCAGGAGTTCTCGGGCGAGCTGATCGCCATGGCGGGGTACGAGCAGGAGGGCGCCCAGCGCGGCGGCCACATCCCGGGCGCGCACTCCGTGCCCTGGGCGCAGGCGGTGAAGGAGGACGGCACGTTCAAGTCGGCCGACGAGCTCCGCGAGCTCTACACCACGAAGGGCGTGCTGAACGGCAACGACATCATCGCCTACTGCCGCATCGGCGAGCGCTCGGCACACACGTGGTTCGTGCTGCACGAGCTGCTCGGCGAGGAGAACGTGAAGAACTACGACGGGTCGTGGACGGAGTGGGGCAACCTCGTCAACGTGCCTGTTGAGAAAGACGTCTAGAGGAAGGGCATAGGTCATAGGGCATAGGTCATAGGGCTTGTGTCGGGAGCTCCTGTTCTCTGACCTCGCCGTTCTGTAGCTCGACTCGGTATGCCCGTGCCGTTTCCTTGCAGCTAACTGCTTCGACCAGGTCGCCGTCCTTGAAGTGGATGGCGGCCTGGTTGTCCGCTGCGTAGCCGGCTGGGAACCCGTTGGCTATCAGGTCGTGGTAGAGCGAGCGGCGCTGTTCCTCGGCGTCGTAGTGGGGGCAGGCGCTGCCCTTCAGCAGGCCCAGGCCGTCGTTCAGCGGCGCCAGCTTCTGCTTGCCGAACGAGTCGGTGGTGGAGGCGTCGAACCAGCAGTTCATGCCGGCGCTCGTGCCGCTCAGCACGGCGCCGCGCTCGTATGCCTCGCGCAGCAGCTCGTCGAGCCCGTGCACGCGCCACACCGCCAGCAGGTTCGCCGTGTTGCCGCCGCCCACGTAGAACACGTCCTGCGCGCGGACGAACGGGGCGAGCTCCTGGTACTTGCGATCGAACAGCGTGAGGTCGGACGGCACGCACTCGAGCTCCGAGAACGCGCGGTAGAAGTTCGCCACGTAGGACGCGTCATCGCCGCTCGCTGTGGGCACGAAGCAGACGCGCGGGCTCTCGCGACCCGCCAGGCCGAGCAGGAAGCGCAGCAGCGGCCCGGTCTCCTCGAGCGCGCCGCCGCCGATTGCCACGATGTGGCCGCTCATGCGAGCAGCGGCTCGAGCCGCTCGAGCAGGCTCTGGACGATGCGTGCGGTGGCGCCCCAGATGAGGTTGCCGTTGACCGTGTAGGCGGGCGTCTTGATCGGCACGCCGCGGCGGATCAGGCGCTTCATCTCGAAATTGCTGGCGAGGTCGGGCAGGCTCAGCTCGAGCACCTCCTCCACCTCCGTGGGCTGGAGCGTCCAGGCGCGGCCGGCGTCGATCACGCCCACGAACGGGTGGATCTTGTAGGAGGTGACGAACGTGCCGGTGGGCGGCAGCGCACCCACGAGCTCCACGGCTTCCGGCGGAAGCCCGATCTCCTCCTCGGCCTCCCGCAGCGCGGTGAGCCGGAGGTCCTCGTCCGGGAAGTCCTGCCGTCCGCCGGGAAATGAGATCTCGCCGGCGTGGCGCGGAAGGTCGTCTCGCCGCTTGGTGAACACGGCGTGGAGCCGGCCCGACTCGAGGTAGAGCGGGATCAGCACGGCGGCGTCGGTGCGTCCGTGGGCGTCCAGCTCTGCCGCCTGCTCGGGCGTGAGGAGCAGCTCGCGCAGGCCGGCCACAGTGTCCACCTACCTATTATCGAGGCATGGCTCGGGCACTTCTGATCATCGACTTCCAGAACGACTTCTGCGAAGGCGGAGCACTGGCCGTGCCTCACGGGGACGAGATCGCGCCGCGCGTAACACAGTTGATCGAGTCCGGCGACTTCGACCTTGTCGTGGCCACAAGGGACTGGCACCCACCGAACCACGACTCGTTCAAGGCGCAGGGCGGGCCGTGGCCACCGCATTGCGTCCAGGGAACGGAGGGTGCCGAGCTCCACCCGTCCCTCGACCGCTCGAAGATCGATGTGGTGGTGGACGCCGGCTTTCGCCCCGAGCTGGAGGGCTACTCAGGATTCGAGGAGACGAACCTCGAGCAGAAGCTTCGCGAGCACGGGATCGACGAGGTGACGGTTGTAGGCCTCGCCACCGACTACTGCGTGCGCGCGACCGCGCTCGATGCGCAACGCGTGGGCTTTGACGTGACGGTGGACCGCGCCGGCGTGCGCGGGATTGACGTGGCGCCCGGCGACTCCGAGCGCGCACTCGATGAGTTGCGCGCTGCGGGCGGCCACGTGAGCTAAGTCAGCTCCACGCGCTCGTCGAACATCACCTCGCCCTCGAGCGTGCGGTGCACCGGGCACTTGGCCGCGATCTGCATGAGCCGCTGGCGCTGCTCCTCGGGCAGCTCCTTCGGCATGCTCACGACCATCTCGAAGCGGGTGGGCGAGCCGCGCTGGGCCGGCTCGTAGGTCACGTCGACCGTCACGTCGCCGACGTCCCAGCCCTTGCGGCTGGCGTACATCTCCATCGTGATCGCCGTGCAGGAGGCGAGGCTCGCCGCCAGCAGCTCCTGGGGACTCGGACCCTCGTCGTCTCCGCCTTCTTCGGTGGGCTCGTCCGCCGTGAGCTCGTGCTGGCGAATGGTCACCTCGTGCGTGAACTTCCCGGCGGACGGGCGGGCAACTGCTCTCATGTTCTCCCCTCGAACAGCTTGGGATCGGGTTCATCCGCGTACCGGGCCATCGCGAAGAGGGCGTCCGATAGGCGGTTCAGGTATCTGAGCGCGGTGTCGTCCGGCAGGTCGCCGGCGGCCTTGAGATCCACCACGCGGCGCTCGGCGCGGCGAACGGCCGTGCGGGCCACGTCGAGCCGTGCCGACAGCTCCGTGCCGCCCGGGATCACGAACTTCGGCGGCAGGTCCACGCGCGCCATGTAGCGATCTATGTCCGCCTCGAGCTGGTCGATCATGTCGCTCGTGACCTTCGACACGCCCGGCTCGAGCCGCCCGGCGGCCTCTGGCGCGGTGGCGAGCTCCGCCCCCGCGATGAAGAGCTCGTTCTGGATGCGAAGGATGTCCGCGGCCAGCTCCTCGTCCGTGCGGCCGGCCTCCGCGCGGCACATCCCGAGGGCCGACGCCGCCTCGTCCACTGCCCCATATGCCTCCGGCCGCCCGCCCGATTTGGGCACCCGGCCGCCGTACCAGAGCCCGGTGGAGCCGTCGTCGCCCTTGCGCGTGTAGATCTTCACCACGAGCCCGGCAGGATACTCACGGGTATGGACTCCGCCGAGAGGTTTTCCGCTCTCGCCGATGAACGCACGGATATGGCTCCCAGGCGCAGGCTCGGCACGTTGAGCCTGGACGCGATCGGCGCCGGCGTGGTGGTGCTCACGCTGCTCGGTGAGTTCCATCACCGAGAGAGCCGCGACCTGGAGCGGGCGCTCGGGGAAGCGCTCAGCGGCGACTTCGGCAACGTGGTGGTGGACATGCGCGAGGTGAGGCTGTTCGGGGCGCCGAGCCTCCGCGCGGTGGTGAAGGGGGCGCTCCGCGCGCGCGAGCGCGGCATCGGGTTCGCGCTCGTGAGGCCGGACCACGACGTCTGGCACGCGTTCGAGCTCACCGGCCTCGACACCCAGCTCACCCACAGCGCCTCGATCGAGGCCGCGCTGTCCGCGATTACTCGAGCGGGTTGAACACGAGGCCCGTCGGGACCTTCGGAAAGAAGAAGGTTGACTTCGGCGGCATCGACTCGCCGGCCTCCGCCACCTCGCGCACCTGCTCCACCGGCGTGGCGCGCATGAAGAAGGCGGCGTCGGCGCGGCCGTCGCTCACCGCGGCGCGCGCGTCGCTCGTGTCCTTCGAGTAGTTCAGCCCGTGGAGGTGCGAGATGTCGTCTTCGCTCATTCCGAGCGCGCCCTTCAGCACGAGCGCCTCGAGCACCGCGGTGTCGAGGCGACGGTAGGGCTCGGGCTTGTCCGCCAGCGCGGCGTCGGCGATCGACTGGTCCTTCAGCCGTAGGCGCCGGGGCTCGCCTGCGAAGCGGTCGAGGTAGCCGAGCACGATCCCCTGCTCGGACGGGCCGGGCTCGAGCTCGTCTGCGCCGATCGGGCTCGAGTGGAAGTCGCGCTCCAGCGTCTCCGCGAGAGCGGCGCGCTTCTCGTCCGTGAGGTCGGTGAGGAGGCGGTGGGTGGGGAAGATCGTCAGTCCTGGATCTGACAGCGAGCAGAGGAACATGAGCACGTAGCGGTGCTCGCCCTCGCCGCCGATCTCCTCGGCGTACACGCGGGCGGTCTCGTAGCGGTGATGGCCGTCGGCGATCAGGAGCTCACGGTCGGACAGCGTTTGCTGGACCGAGTGAATCGCCTCCTCGTCGCTCACCCGCCAGATCGTGTTGACGGTTCCGTCCGGGTCGCTTGCGGTGCCGAACGGCTCGTTCGCGGTGAACGGCTCGAGCGCATGCCACGCCCTTTGATCGGGGTCCTCGAACAGGCTGAAGATGGGGGAGAGGTTCGCTCTGGTGGCGCGGGTGAGGCGCAGGCGATCCTCCTTCGGGCCCGGGTGGGTGCGCTCGTGCGGCCGGATGCGGCCGGGGCCGTAGTCCTCCACGCGCACGCGGCAGAGGAAGCCGTGGCGGGTGCGCTGTCGCCCGTCCGGGCCCGTGTAGTCCTGCGTGAGCGCCCAGATCGCGGGTTCGCGCTCGCGGATGAGCACGCCCTGCTGCTGCCAGGCCTCGAAGGTGTGCTCGGCGTGGGCGTAAGGGTCGCCGCCGTTGTCGGGGCGGGGGAGATCGATCTCGACGACGTTGAACGGGCTCTTCGCCGCGAGGGCGGCACGTTCCGCGTCGTCGATCACGTCATAGGGCGGCGCGGTGACGGCCTCCAGCGAGCCCACCACGCGCGGCTCGTACCTGAGTGTCCTTAGGGGCTGGATCTCCGCCACGGGGGCGGAAGTTACTAGGCCGGCCTGCCGAAGTCGGTTGTGTAGGTGGCGGCGCCGCCGACCCCGCCTTCAGGCGCGCCGTCCGCGATGCCGATGCCTATGTCGCGGAACTGCGGGCGCAGGATGTTCGCGCGGTGGCCCGCGCTGTGCATCCACATGTTCACGATCGACGCCGGAGTGGAGTACCGCAGCGACCCCCAGGCGATGTTCTCGCCGAGCGTGTAGCCGTGGTAGCCGGCACGGCGGATGCGGCCCGCGAAGTCGCCGTGGCCGAAATAGCGGTGCTTGACCATCGAGTGCGAGTGGCCGCGCGCAGCGCGGTCGAGCTTCGTGCTCTCGTGGAGCGGCCGCAGATGGTGCTTGGCGCGCTCCTCATTGAGCAGGCAGAGAGTGGCGTGCGCCGCCGCGGCGGGGGACACGCTCGCCGGACGCGCGGACGCGGCCGCGCCGCAGCTCGCGTGAGCGGCGGCTGGGGTGACGAAGGCAGCGGCCAGAAGGGCGGCCGCGAAGGTGCGCCGTGGACGGATCGGCATTCCTACTCCCTAATTCGACTCCTTCGAGCCTAGACTTGAGAAGCTCGCCGTTCGGGGGTAAATACGGGGCGTAGCGCAGCCTGGTTAGCGCGCCTGCTTTGGGAGCAGGAGGTCGGCGGTTCGAATCCGCCCGCCCCGACTGGGAATCTGGGGGTCAGCACCCTCGCGGGGGTACAAAACGGGTACATCCTCGCTCCGCGCTGCGCGAATCTGGTCCTCCGC
>DASUWY010000014.1 GCA_036378175.1 Thermoleophilaceae bacterium | reverse complement strand
GGCTCGAGTCGCTGGTGCGCGAGGGTGCGATCGGCGAGCTGCGGCTCGTGCGGGCGGCGTTCTCGTTCCCGCTTCCGAACGTGCCGAACGTGCGCTGGGACGCGGACCTCGACGGCGGCGCCCTGCTCGACGTGGGCTGTTACTGCGTGAGCGGCTCGCGCCTGCTCGCGGGCGCCGAGCCCGAGCGTGTGACCGGCGAGGCGGTGATCGCGGAGAGCGGGGTGGACTCGCGCTTCGCGGGCACGCTGCGCTTCCCCGGCGACGTGCTCGCCGTGTTCGACTGCGGCTTCGACCTCCCGAGCCGTGACGAGCTCGAGGCGATTGGCTCGGAGGGCTCTCTGTTCCTCGACGACCCCTGGCACAGCATCGAGCCTGCGATCGAGCTGCGCGGGCTGGACGGCTCGCTCGAGGTGGTGGAGGTGGAGCGCGCCAACCCGTACGGGCTCGAGTTCGCGGACGTGTCGGCGGCGATCCGCGGCGAGCGCGAGCCGCGGCTCGGGCGCGCCGACGCTGTGGGTCAGGCGCGGGCGCTCGAGGCGCTGCTGCGGTCCGCCGCCGAGGGCCGCCCGGTAGCGGTGGCGTGAGCGCGCTGCGCGCCGGGGTGGCCGGCTACGGGCTCGCCGGCGAGGTGTTCCACGCGCCGCTGATCGACTCCGTGGAGGGGCTCGAGGTGGCCGGCATCGTCACCGCCAACGCCGAGCGGGCGGATAGGGCGCGCGCGGCGTTTCCAGATGCCGCCGTCGTGGGGTCGGTGGACGAGCTGTGGGATGCCATCGACGTGCTGGTGGTGGCGGCGCCGAACCGGGCCCACCTGCCTCTGGCGCTCGCGGCGTTCGAGCGGGACGTGCCCGTGGTGATGGACAAGCCGATGGCGTCTTCGCTCGAGGAGGCGGAGCAGATGGTGGACGCCGGCGGGAGGCTCACCGTGTTCCAGAACCGGCGCTTCGACGGCGACTTTCTCACTCTCCAGGCGCAGCTCGCTGAGCTGGGCGCCATCACGCGCTTCGAGTCGCGCTTCGAGCGCTTCCGGCCGGAGGTTGGGCCGGGCTGGCGCGAGCTCGGCGACGCCGCGGAGGGCGGTGGGCTGCTGCTCGACCTCGGCGCGCACCTCGTGGACCAGGCGCGCGTGCTGTTCGGCGATCCGCTGAGCGTGTACGCCGAGCTTCACAAGCGGCGGCCGGGCGCCGAGGTGGAGGACGACGTGTTCCTCGCGCTGGAGCACGAGCGCGGCGTCCGATCGCACCTGTGGATGAGCGCCGTGGCGCCGCTGCACGGCCCGCGCTTCCGCGTGAGCGGGCTCGAGCGCGGCTTCGCCTCCGACGGCCTCGACCCGCAGGAGCCGCAGCTCGCGGAGGGGATGCGCCCCGGGGACCCGGGCTACGGCGAGGCCGAGGGACTTCTGCCCGGCGCCTACGAGCGCTTCTACGAAGGAGTGGTGGCCTGGCTGCGCGACGACGCGCCGCCGCCCGTGGATCCCCGCGACAGCCTTGCCTGCATGCGCGTGCTCGATGCCGCGCGCCGCAGTGCGCAAACACATTCCGTCATCGAGTTGGAAGGAATCGCATGAAGACGAGCCTCGGAATCTGGGCGCTCGGCCCGATGGTCACGCGCTTTGTGCCCGTGGGCTACCAGCCCGAGCACAACTACAACGACGAGCCGACCTCGGAGAAGGTCGCGCGCGCGGTGGCCGGCCTCGGCGACCTGATGGACGGCTACGAGTTCCACTACCCCCAGGAGCTGAGCGAGGACAACGTCGACGAGGTGCGCCAGGCGCTGGGCGACCACGACGTGTACTGCATGGCAACCGGTCTCCATCTCGAGCCGCGCTTCGGCAAGGGAGCGCTGTCCTCGCCTGACGCCGGCATCCGCCGGGAGGCGCTCGAGATCACGCTGCGCGCGGTGGACTTCGCGGCGTCCGTGGGCGCGCACCTCATCTGCTGGCCCGGGATCGAGGGCTACAACTACCCGTTCCAGACGACGTACGGCGAGTGCTGGGCCTGGTTCATCGAGGGCATCGGGAAGACGGCGGAGCGCTGCCGGGAGAAGGGCGTTCGCTTCTTCCTCGAGCACAAGAACTCCGAGCCGGCGATGAAGATCTTCATGCGCAACATCGGCATGACGCTGCACGTGATCCACACGCTCCGGCGCGAGGGGCTCGACAACGTGCAGGTGAACATGGACTGGCAGCACCTCCTGATGAACGACGAGAACCTCGGCGAGTACGTGGCGCTGCTCGCGCGCGAGGGGCTGCTCGGCCACCAGCACGCGAACTCCGGCTGGGGCACATTCGACGACGACAACATGGTCGGTGCCACCGCCTTCATGGAGACGCTCGAGCTCGCTCTCGAGCTGCGGCGGGCCGGCTACGGCCGCGATGGAGACGAGCGCCGCCTCGGCTTCGACCTCTATCCGTACACCGAGGACCAGGTGGCGGCCGTGAAGCGCTCGGTGCTTCAGTGGCGCTTCATCGACGAGGTGGCGGGCCGGATTGACGAGAACGCACTGCGCGAGGCGCAGCAGCGCAAGGACGCGGTGCGCGCGTACGAGCTGGTGTACGACGCGCTCGGCGCCGGGCGGTGATAGTCGCCGGCCTCGACGTCGGCACCACGTCGGTCAAGGGGCTGGCTCTCGACACCGACGGCGGGCGCGTGGTGGCGAGCGCGGAGGAGGGCTATCCGTTCGACACCCCGCGCCCCGGCTGGACCGAGCAGGACCCCGAGCTGTGGTGGCGCGCCGCCGAGAAGGTGCTGCTGGCGCTCGGCGGCTCCGAGCTCGGCGGGATCGGGCTGAGCGGGCAGATGCACGGCCTGGTGGCGCTCGACTCGTCCGACCGCGTGCTGCGCCCCGCGCTGCTGTGGAACGACCAGCGCACCGCGGCTGAAGCGGTGGAGATCGAGCAGCGGCTGGGTGGGCGGGAGCAACTCGTACGGGCCACCGGCAACCGCTCGCTCACCGGCTTCACCGCGCCGAAGCTGCTGTGGATGGCGCGGCACGAGCCGGAGCTGTACGCGCGCATCGCGCACGTGATGCTGCCGAAGGACTACGTGCGCCTGCGGCTCTGCGGCGAGCGCGCCACGGACGTCACGGACGCGTCCGGCACGCTCTGGTTCGACGTGCGCGAGCGGCGCTGGGCGGATCGCGTGTTGGACTCGCTGGAGGTGGATGCCGCGTGGTTGCCGCCGGCGGAGGAGTCGGCGGTTGTGACCGGCCGGACGCCGGGCGGTGTGCCCGTGGCCGCGGGGGCGGGGGATCAGGGCGCCGGCGCGCTGGGAGTGGGGGTGGACCGGGCCGGTGGCCCGCTGTCGGTCGTGCTCGGGACCTCCGGGGTGGTGCTGAGCGCGCTGCCCGCGTACGCGGCCGACCCGGACGGGCGCGTGCAGGCCTCGTGCCACGCGCTGCCGGACGCCTGGTTCGGGATGGGCGTGATCCTTTCGGCGGCGGGGTCGCTGCGCTGGCTGCGCGACGTGACGGGCGATGTGCACTTCGGCGGCCTGGACGCCGAAGCCGGGCGCTGGGCGCCCGGCGTGGAGGGCCTCACCTTCCTGCCCTACCTCACGGGGGAGCGCACGCCGCACTTCGACCCGGACGCCCGCGGCGCCTTTGCGGGGCTCACGGTCCGCCACGATCGGGGCGCGCTCGCGCGCGCGGTGCTCGAGGGCGTGGCGTTCGGGATGCGCGACGCGCTCGACCTCGTGGGGTCGCTCGGCGGTCAAGCGAGCGCCGGACGCGTGAGCGGCGGCGGCGCGAAGAGCAACCTCTGGATGCGAATCCTCGCCTCCGTGCTGGAGCTCCCGCTCGAGCACGTGGCGGTGGACGAGGGAGCCGCCTACGGGGCGGCGCTGCTCGGCGGAGTGGCGGCCGGCGCCTGGGCTAGCCCGGAGGAGGCCGTTCAGGCCTGCGTGAAGGTGCGCGAAACGGTAGAGCCCGATCCCGAGTGGATCGAGCCCTACCGCGACGCAATTCAGCGTTACAGAGCGCTGTATCCGGCGCTCAGCAGCTGGTAGCCCAGGCGCATGCCGTGAACCCGTCGGCCGTGCTGTTCGGCGCAGACGGCGTGCCGATCACCTTGCCGTTCGAGTCGACCAGCTGGATCTCCTCGGACGACTTGAGGTTGGCGTTCGCTCCGTTCGTCGTTGCGTTCGTGAACGGCACGTTCGTCAGGTTCGGCAGCGCGGCAAGGCCGGCTCCGCTGGTGCCGATCGTGAGCGGCGTCTCCTCGATCCACTCGGCCGTGGCGTGCGTGGACGCGTACGGCACGGTGGTCGAGAACGACTGCCCCGTGGTCACGTTCTGAAGCGTGATCTTCCACAGGTTCGCGTTCGGCACGACCTCGGTGATCGCCGCGTGCATGTGGTCGCCAGGGTGCACCGTGATGTTCGAGATGTTGAGCGAAGGCGCTGGAACAAGCTCCCACCAGGCCGAATAGCTGGCCTTGCCTCCGGTGATGTCCTGCTCGGTGCCGGTCTGAATCAGCGTGTTGTCGCCGACCGTGCAGCCGGCGTCGATGCAGCCGCCGCCGATCCCGATCCAGTCTGACGACGCCTCGTCCTGTCCCGCCGTGTGCTGCGTGGCGGTGGGGACGGTCCAGTCGCCGGTGATCGAGTTGAACAGCTTGCTTCCCTGTTCGAGGGTGCCCTGGTTGTAACCGAACCAGTTGTTGCTCTGTGCCGCCTGCAGGCTGGTATGCGGCTTCGCGATGTGAAGCAGCGCGCCGTGGGTGCGCAATGCCGCGTGGGCGGTCGTCGCGAGGCCCATGAGCAGAGCGCCGCACGCGAGGATTGCCACCAGCACGCGCGCGCGTGTGAGCTTCGACTCCATGAACTCCTCCTCGGCGCGCCAGGCGGGCTCCGCGCGCCTAAATCCCGTTTCCCTGCCCGCTTTTGCGCTATCTACCCAGTTCACCCCACCTTCGACACCAAGGACGTGCGCAAATGGCTCTCACCGTCGGCACCGGACCGTTCGGCCAGCATCCGGCAGGCAGCTTCAACCGCCAAATGCCGGAGCGCAAGGGCCTCATCTACTTCGAGGATTCGCCGCGGCGGATACGTGCGCGTTTCGCGGGCGAGACGGTGGTGGACAGCCGGCACGCGAAGCTGCTCCACGAGCACGGCCATCTGCCGCTCTACTACTTCCCCGAGGAGGACATCCGCACCGACCTGCTCGAGCCCACCGATCACCACACCACGTGCCCGTGGAAGGGCGAGGCCTCGTACTGGTCCGTGAGGGTGGGGGACAGCGTTGCGGAGAACGCGGTGTGGGGCTACGACGAGCCGAAGCCGGACGCGCCGCCGCTCGCCGGCTATCGGGCCTTCTACTGGAACACGATGGACGAGTGGCTCGAGGAGGACGAGCCGGCGATCGTCCACGCGCGCGACCCGTATCACCGCACGGACGTGCTGGAGAGCTCCCGGCATGTGAAGGTGACGATCGGCGGCGAGGTGGTGGCGGATTCGAACCGCACCCTCGTGGTGTTCGAGACCGGCCTGCCCCCGCGCTGGTACTTCCCGCCGGAGGACGTTCGCCAAGAGCTCCTGTCAGGCAGCGACAAGCAGACGGGCTGCGCCTACAAGGGCTTCGCGTCCTACTGGTCGGTGGGCGACGAGGAGGACGTGGCCTGGTTCTACCCTGAGCCCACGCGCGACTTCGAGCGCATTCGCGGCCGCATTGCGTTCTTCAACGAGCACGTGGACCTCGAGGTGGACGGGGAGCTTCAGGAGCGGCCGACGACGCAGTGGTCGCGGCGTTAGCCCGGCAACGAAGGATTGCCTGTGGGGGGCGCCTGCGGGCGCCGATGGCCGCCAACGGCCACCTCGCGGCCGTTCCCATACACGTGCCACGTCTTGCCGTCGTGGTGCGCGATCTTGAACGCCTGGCCGGTGCGCTCGTTCCCCGAGAGGTTCACGTACTCGTTCGCGCGCTTGCCGCCCGCGATCTTCTTGTAGTCGGTGTGGTTGGCCACCGCGTCCCAGGTCTCGCCCTTCGGCGGCTTGAGGTCGGCGGGGTTCGGCGGCACCGCGATCCACTTCTTGTGCGCGCCCTCGCCGTACACGTGGAAGGTCTTTCCCTGCTTGTGCACGATCTCGAACGCCTGGCCCTTGCGCGGGCCGGTGAGGCTCACATAGAAGCCGTTGCGCGGCCCGCTGAGGATGTCCGCGTAGTCGGTGTGGCCGGGCACCGGTCCCCAGGTCTCACCCTTCGGCGGCTTGAGGTCGGTCTCCACACCGCCGCTCGACTGAGCGGACGCGAGCGTGGCGGCGAAGCTGGCGCCGCCGGTCGAGCCTGTGCTCGATGGCTTGGAAGCCGAGGATGCCGGGGTTGAGCTGTTGTCTACGGACTGGATCATGAGCGTAAGAGGGAGTCGCTCATCCCGCGTACTCGGCAGCGGGCGGAGGTTCTTTAGCGCGCCTTGAGCGAGCGCACGATTTGCCCCGCCTCGCGCGCCGCATCGTGCGCGCTCGAGGGAGCCACCACCTCGAGCGTGTAGCTGCGCTGCGCGGTGGGGGCCACCACGATGGTCTGCACCTTCCTGGCCTTGGTGCGCACGAACGTGTAGACCACCGCCGGGCCGGTTGAGAGGCGCGCCACGCTCGCTCCCACGGGGCGGAAGTCCGGGAAGCGCTTGGCCAGCTGCGCCGGCAGGTCCTTCAGCACCTTCGACAGCTTGCCTCGCACGGCGGCGTGCTCGCGCACGAGCACGACACCGCGATGGTCGGTGCGCTCGATCACGCCGCCGTTCGTGCCCACGGGAGCTGCCTTCCAGCCCGCTGGATAGCTGACGCTGAACGAGTGGTCAGGTGCCGAGTACGTCGACGAGTGAGCGCGCGCCGGCGAATGCCCCCCGCCGCCGGTGAGCAACGCGAAAGCGACCGCCACCGCGGCAATCAGCACCACTGCGGCCAAGGCGCGTGATCTCATCGCCTAGTGGATCACCAGGTAGCCGAAGGTGTACGAGCCGGCGTCGGTGATCGGGCTCGCGCTGACGTTGCACACCCGCACCTGCAGCGCGCCCGTGGCGCCCGGGGCGGACTCGGCGGTGAGGCCCTGCGGGAAGGAGGTGGGCACGCTGAGGATCACGTGATCGCCGTTCGCGATTCCGGTGACCGGAGCGCTGAGCACCACGCACTCCCCGTTGTTGATCGTGCCCGGCGAAATCGCGGCGTTGCCGACCATCGGACTGCCGGAGCCGTTGTCGGAGGCGATGTCGGCGCTCGTGAGGCTGGCGTCCTGGATCTTGCTCCCGGTCACGGCGTTCGCGGCGATGTCCGCGGTCTTCACCTCGCCGTCGAGGATCTTCGCGCTCGTGATCGCGTCGTCCGCAAGGTCGCCCGTGTTCACGGCGCCGTTGAGGATGTTCGACGAGAGCACCGCGTTGGGCCCGAGCTTCGCGTTGGTCACGGCGTCGTCGGTGAGCTGGTTCGTGTTGATCGAGCCCGGCACGATGTTCGTCCCGTCGATCGTGCTCGGCGCGATGTCGCCGCCCGAGCCGCCGGTGATCGTGCCGTTGAGTATCGCGGCGCTGTTCACCGAGCCGGTGCCGAGCTGGCCGGACCCGATCGCGTTCGGCGCGAGGTCCGTGCCCGCGATGGTCCCGTCGAGGATCTTGGCGCTGGTCACGGCGTCGGGGGCGAGGTCGGCGTTCTTCACCTCGCCGTCGACGATGTTGGCGCTCGTCACGGAGTTGCCGGCGAGGTCGGCGCCCGCGATGGTGCCGTCGAGGATCTTCCCGCTCGTCACCGCGTCGGTCCCGAGGTCGCCGTTCCCGATCGTCCCGTCGAGGATCTTGTTGCTGGTGACCGCGTCGGTGGCGAGGTCGGCGTTCTTCACCTCACCATCCAGGATCTTGCCGCTCGTCACCGCGTCACCCGCAAGATCCGCGGTCTTCACCTCGCCGTCGAGGATGTTGCCGCTCTTCACGGCATCGGTGCCGAGGTCGGCGTTCCCCACGGTGCCGTCGAGGATCTTGTTGCCGCTCACGGCGTCGTCGGCCAGATCCGTGGTGTTCACCTCGCCGTCGGCGATGTTGCCGCTCTTCACCGCGTTCGCCGCGAGGTTCGAGTTCTTCACCTCGCCGTTCCCGATCTTCGCGGAGGTCACCGAGCCGTCCGCCAGGGTGGCCCCGCTCACAGCGCCGGGCGCCAGCTTGGATGCGGTTACGGAGCCGTCCGCGAGCTTGGAGGTGGTCACCGCGCCGTCCGCGAGGTCGGGCGGGCCGATCGTCCCGTCGATCACGTTCCCCGACGACACGGAGCCCACGCCGAGCTTGGAGCCTGTCACGGCGCCGTCCACGATGCGGGCGGAGTCCACCGGGTTGGTGAGCGCCGTGCGCGCGTTGTTGTCCGAGCGCTCCGCGATGTGCAGCGCGCGGCGCACCATCGTCACCACGTCGATCTTCACCTTCACGTGCTTCTTCTTGGCCACCGCGGGCGCGGCGAACGCGATCGCGATCACAACGCCGAGAAGGACGGCCACGCGGGAACGGCTCATCGACCCGCTCCCGTAGCCGCGGGCTTCAGACTGGCCGGCGAGACCGGCGCGAGCTGCTGAAAGGTGTGCGCACGCATATGACCATTCCCTGGCAGCCCGGATAGTCGGCCTTCGTTTGCAGGCCTTTAGCCCGAGCGACGTATGCTGCCGCGGTGACCTGGGAGCCAGAGCTTCACGAGCTCCGGCGCCGCGAGGAGCTCGCGCGCCAGATGGGGGGCGAGGAGCGCGTGGCGCGGCAGCACTCGAGCGGGCGCATGACGGTGCGCGAGCGGATCGACCGCCTGTTCGACTCCGGCACCTTCCGCGAGACCGGTGCGCTCGCCGGCCGCGGCACCTACGAGGACGGGGAGCTCACGGGCTTCCTGCCTGCGAACTGCGTGGTGGGGCGGGGGCGGATCGACGGCCGTCCCGCCGTCGTGCAGGGGGACGACTTCACGGTGCGCGGCGGAGCGGCCGACGCCGCCATCTGGCAGAAGATGGTCTACGCCGAGCGGCTCGCGAACGAGCTGAGGATGCCGCTCGTGCGCCTCGTGGACGGCACTGGCGGCGGCGGCAGCGTGAAGTCGCTCGAGGACATGGGCCACACCTATGTGCCGTTCATCCCGGGTTGGGAGCTGGCGGTGGCGAACCTCTCGATCGTGCCGGTGGTGGCCGCCGCACTCGGGCCGGTGGCCGGCCTCGGCGCCGCCCGCGTGGTGGCTTCGCACTTCTCCGTGATCGTGCGCGGCACGGCGCAGCTCTTCGTGGCGGGACCGCCTGTGGTGGCCGCCGCCATGGGCGAGACGCCGGACAAGGAGGAGCTCGGCGGCGCGCGGGCGCAGACGCGCGCCGGAGCCGTGGACAACGAGGCCGCCGACGAGGACGACGCGCTCGCGCAGCTCAAGCGCTTCCTGTCGTATCTCCCGTCGAACGTATGGGAGGCGCCACCGCTCCTCGCTTCGGCCGATCCGCCGGATCGGCGCGAGGGGGCTCTCCTCTCGATCGTGCCACGCGAGCGCCGGAAGCCCTACAAGCCGCGGGCGATTCTCGAAGCGGTGTTCGACGCCGGCTCGGTGTTCGAGCTTGGCCCGCGCTACGGCCGCCCGCTCATCACCGCGCTCGCCCGCTTGGCCGGCCGGCCGGTGGGCGTGCTTTGCTCGGACCCGAATCACTACGCCGGCGGCCTGACCGCGGACGCGTCGGAGAAGCTCACCCGCTTCGTCGACACGTGCGACCAGTTCCGGCTGCCGGTGGTGAACTTCGTGGACCAGCCGGGCTTCGTGATCGGAACGGATGCCGAGCGGCGCGGCACCATCCGCCGCGGCACGCGCGCGCTCACCGCCGTGTACCAGGCGAGCGTGCCGTGGGCGTCCGTGCTGGTGCGCAAGGCCTTCGGCGTGGCGGGGGCGGCGCACAGCAACGCCGAGCGGCTGAATGTCCGATACGCCTGGCCGTCGGGCGACTGGGGCTCGCTTCCGATCGAGGGCGGCATCGAGGCGGCCTACCGCCGCGAGCTCGAGGCCGCCGAGGATCCGGTGGCGCTCCGAGCGGAGATCGAGGAGCGCCTGAACGCTGTGCGCTCGCCCTTCCGCACGGCGGAGCGTTTCATGATCGAGGAGATCATCGACCCTCGCGACACCCGCCCGCTCCTCTGCGACTGGGCGCAGCGAGCTCACGAGCTGATCGCGCACGAGCTCCACGAGGGGGCGAAGCGGCGCGGGCTCCGGCCGTAGAGGCCTGATCTGCGGTTAAAAAAGCCGCAATTTGCGGCTTTTTTGGTGTGGGATAGCACGATCTGCCCGTTTTCAACCTCGTGCTACGGATACCGCAGAAGTGGTAGCGGACTCCACTGCAGACAGGGGAAATGGATGTCCAGCAGGCGCCACGAACACGAACCGCCGGTCCCCCGCAAAGTGGCGCTCGCGCTCGTGGGGCTCCCGCTCGTCTGGCTCGCGGTGATGGGCGCCGCCCCGGCGGCGGCCGATCTTTCGGCGACGGTCACCGCCCAGGTGACGAGCGCGGCGCCCGCTCCGGTCCGGGCTTCCGTCCCGTCCGTCCCATCCGTTCCGCCGAGCGCTGCGGCTCCGGCGCAGCCGCCCGTCTCGAACAGCGGGTCCACGGTTCCGGCGGCCTCGGCAGCGGGCTCGACAACTTCGACCGTCCACTCGGTGGCGTCCGTGGCGTCGGCCGCGGTGAAGTCCACGACGCAGTCGGTCTCCTCCACCGCCGCGTCCGTCGCTCCGTCCACAGCGACGGTGCCGCCACCTCCCGCGGCCCCGGCGTCCGCGGTCCAGAGGATCGCGAGTCGAGCCGCCGCGACCGTGACTTCGACAACGGGCACCGTGACGCGCGCCCCGCGGAAGGCGGTGACCGCGATCGTCCCGCGGCCCGTCGTGGCAGCCCAACCAGGCGCGCCTGCCCGCTCTTCGCCTTCGCCGGGGCAGAGCATCGCCGGTCGTGTGCCCACCACTCGGACCAAGACTCCCGCGAGCGAGGCGCCCACTTCGCGTTCCTCGAACACGTCCGTCCGTGGGCCGGCGCACGGTGCCGCTTCCCGGCGCGCGGATGTGACCGGTCGGGTGTCGGTCCTCCCATCGCTCGGGGCCGGCCCCTTCAAGCTGAGGGCGCAAGTCACCGCTGTCGGCGGCGGGTCCGCGGCACCAGGGAAGGCGCAGCGCCCTCACGCCCCGTCGAGCGCCGGCCCGCCTCGAGCGCCTCTCGGGTTCGCTCCGGAACAGCCTGGCGCGGTCCCTGCCGGCGCCTCGTCCTCGGGATCGGGAACCTCAACCGTCTTCGCCGTGCTCATCGGCTTGCTGGCCACCGCTGTCATGTGCTTCAGCAAGCTCCGCGCCGCGCCGCTTCGCTGGCGGTCGGTCGCGCTCGTCTCCCTGATCGAGCGGCCTGGCTAAGCCCCTGCGGTTCTAGTCGGGGCTTGCACCGGGCGCCGTCGTCCGCTGCAGGCGGTCATTCGATCTTTCAGGAGACGGATAACGATGCAGGCGATAAAGGGGGTGCTGCTGCTGGCTGTAGCGCTGTGCGCGCTGCTCACGGGCTCAGCCTCGGCGTCGGCAGCCTACAGCGCGGCATCGGCCAACCCGCGCCCGCTCCCATGGACGGGGTGGAACGGCAGGCCGATCCGGCATCCGCATCAGCCGGTTGACCCGCGCTCTCTTGCTGGTGCCACATATCCCGTCGGTTGGAGCGCCGGCGCCGTGCGTTACGGCAGCGGATACCGGCGCCCGTCGGAACGGGTGCGCGAGGTGCAGCGGCGGCTCACGCTGCTCGGGTACCACACCGGGCCGGTCGACGGGCTCTACGGGCCACTCACGCGCTCGGCGGTTCAGTGGTTCCAGATCAAGCACGGATTACGTCCCACGGGCGTCGTGGCAGCGGCGACGCTCGCCGTGCTGCTCGATCCGCATGGGTTCACCCATGCCGGCACGACACACGCGAAGACCCGAGCAGCGGCGGGATCGATGCGGCACCCGGCGGTACCGGCCGGCCAGCTCCGCCCACCGGAGAGGCACGCCGCCGCTCACGGCCCGTCGCCATGGCTCCTTCTGGTCATCGGCGCGATTGCCGCCGCGATGTCCGCGGCCGCCACGCTCACGCTCGTCCTCGCCGCTCGGGCGAGGCGTTCCGATGACTCGCCGAGCCAACCCGTTCCGTTGGAGCTCCCGGCGCAGGAGGTGGTGCTTGGTTACGTGAGCAGCGACGATCCGCGCTCCGGGGCGCCCGACGAGGCGGCGATACGCGCGGCGTGCGCGGACCGGGGGTGGAGGCTCGCGGTCCTCGTGCGCGACTCCGGCACGGAGAGCGGCGAGCCACTGGGGCAGTCGGGCCTGACCTACGCGCTCGGGGAGCTGAGCGAGGGAAGGGCATCCAGGCTCGTCGTGCATCGTCTCACGCACCTCGTGTCCTCAGTGGCCGAGCTGCGCGTTGTGCTCGGGTGGTTCATGTACACCGGGGTTGCGCTCACCGCGCTCGACGTCGGCCTCGACACGAGCTCCTCGGAGGGGAGGCTGGTGGCGCGCGTGCTGATGTCGCTGGCCGGTTCCGAGCAGCCGGCGGGCGCGCGCCGCCGCGCCGTCAAGGAGCGCTCCGAGCTCCTCGAGCGGATCCGCTCCATGCGTGCGAGCGGCATGACGCTCCAGGCGATTGCCGACGTCCTCAACGATGAGGGCGTTCCCACCGTCCGCGGTGGCGCTCGCTGGCTTCGGTCCAGCGTGCAGTTCGTACTCGCGCACAAGGGCGAGAGCATCGAGAAGGAAGAGGGTTACGTGACCTGACGCGTGCAGGTGCCAGGTCGGAGCGTTGACAACTCACCGGTTCAGGCTTACGTTCGATACCAGATCGGTGTACCTGGCCAGAAGGGGTTTGTCACCGATGAGCCCATCCGTCCGAGCAGCACGGCACCCGGGTGCCGCTGTATCCGTGCTGGTCGTGCTTGCGGCCATCGCGTTCGCGGGGGCCGCGCCGGCCGCTGCCGCCCCCTCTCTGACCTATGGCTGCTCCCCGCCGGCCGACGCAACGTCCCAGAGCTGCGCGCAGTGGCACAACGAGCCCGTCAAGCTGATCTGGGCTTGGAACCCGTTCACCGCCCATCCAGTCGGCGGGAACTGCAATCCCCAGGTGTTCGGCCAGGACAATTCGGCGCTGTCCGTGTCCTGCAAGGTCCAGGACAATGGAGATGCGACGACCACGGAGGAGACTGCCGTCCTCCACATCGATCGCTCGCCGCCGCAGGTCACCGCTGCAACGCCCGATCGTCCGCCCGACCTGAACGGCTGGTGGAACCACCCGATCGGCTTCACGTTCAGCGGCTCTGACGCCACGTCCGGGATCGCATCCTGCGAGCCCATCACATTCAGCGGGCCTGGGATGAGCGTCACCGGCAGCTGTATCGACAAGGCTGGGAACGTGGCCATCGGGAGCTTCCCGGTGGCCTATGACGCCACACCGCCCTCGCTCGCCAGTGTCAAGGCGCTTGCCGGCAACCGGAGCGCCACCGTCACCTGGCGAGAGTCGCCGGACGTGGTGCGCGTCCATATCGTGCGGAGTCCGGGCCCGCACGGGAATGCCAGCGGCACCGTCTACGACGGCGCGGGCACGCGCTTCCACGACGACTCTCTCAGGAACGGCATCGCCTACCGCTACACGGTCACCGTGTACGACCAGGCCGGGAACAGCGTGTCGGGAGCGAGCGCCGCGCGGCCGGCGGTGTCGCTCGGGATGGTCCCGAGGCGCGGAACCAAGGTCAGCCGGGCGCCGCTCCTTCGCTGGCCCGCGGTGAAGGGCGCGAGCTACTACAACGTCCAGCTGTACAGGGGCAGGCACAGGCTGCTCGACGTCTGGCCCGGGCGGCCCCGGCTCAGGCTTCCGCACCGCGGCCTCAAGCCGGGCTGGTACCGCTGGTACGTGTGGCCGGGCTACGGCTCGCGCGCCGCCCACCACTACGGCCGGTTCGTCGGCCAGAGCAGCTTCGCGCTCACTCGCTGAGGAACCCCCCAAGCGGGGGGAACGTTGCGCCGGGCGGTGTTACGTTCGCACCGTCCCCGGGATCATCCAGGCATGGCCCGCCACGACGAGACAGCCGCCTTCCGCGCGCACGACCAGGATTGCCTCGTGGCCGCGTCGCTCGCTTGCCCGGTGTGCCTGTCGGGACATGTGGACTGGCACCTGAGCGCGACGGACGACTACGAGTCGCACGTGGACTGCGTATGCGCTGAGTGCGGCCACACGCGCACCGTCTTCCTCGGGCAGATGCAGGCACTCCGGCTCGCGTTGCACGAGCGCCGGCCACTCGATCCCACGCCCCGGCCCGAGCCGGAGCTGGTGGCGCTCTAGTCGCCGGCCGTCGCCCCGGGTACCGTCCACGTATGGGGAACGGAGTCCTCTCGCCCCAGGTGGAGACGCTCGACGTCTTCGTCGAGCTGTTCTCGGGGATCGAGAGCGAGACCGAGCCCGGCGAGTTCTACAACCGTCTGTGCGAGGCGCTCTGCCGCCTCACGACGATGCGCCGCGCGGTGCTCATGCTCTACGACGACTCGCTCGCGCGCGTGGTGGCCGCCGGCTCGCACGGGATCGACGCGTCCCTGCTCGTGGACGTGCACGGAACGCTCGACGAGACACCCGTCGCGCAGCGCGCGCTCGCGCTCGACGAGGTTCAGGAGCTCACGCCGGAGCAGCTCGCGCACGAGATACCCGCGCGTTACAAGGGCGCGCTCCAGGTGACCACGCTCACGTGCACGCCGCTGTCGGCGGCCAATCGCTGGTTCGGAGTGATCTTCGCCGACCGCGGCGGCGGACGGTTCAAGCTCACCGATGACGAGCGGCACACGATGTGGTCGCTCGGCAAGCTGGCCGCGCTCGCGGCAAGCGCGCGGATTGCCACGCGCCAGCAGGAGCGCGCCCGGAGGTTGTACGAGCGGATCGAGCTCGCGCGCGAGGTGCACGAGCGCGTGATGCACAGGCTGTTCGGCGTGTCGCTCGTGCTCAGCTCCGAGGTGGAGCTCGAGGCCGCCGATCGAGAGCGCTGCCGCAGCGAGATGCGGGAGGCGCTGGCCGACCTCCGCACCGCGCTCGAGCGCACGCTCTCTCCGCGACCCCGCAGCACCGGCACGACGCTGCGCGAGGAGCTGGGCCGGCTCGAGCAGGGCTACGCCGACGTTCCCGTGTCCATCGAATGGGACGGCGACTCCGAGGTGCCGCCCAGGCTCGAGCCGCTCTCGCAGGCGGTGCTCGGGGAGTCGCTGCGGAACGCCGTGCGCCATGCGTCTCCGAGCGCGATCGAGGTGCGCGTGAAGCTGTCCGCCGACACGTTCTCGGTGGAGGTCGTGAACGACGGCGTGAACGGTCAGTCGTCCGGCACGGGGATGGGGCTGCGGCTGGCGTCGCTCGAGGCGCTGCAGGTGGGCGGCGTGGTGGAGTTCGGCGCGGCCGACGCCGGGCGCTGGCGCACGCGGCTGGTGGTGCCGCTGTGAGCAAGAACCGCTTCAGCGTGCTCGTGGTGGACGACCACGAGGTGGTGCAGTGGGGCTTCCGCCTGCTGCTTGGGCAGCAGCCGTGGGTGGAGCGCTGCCTCACCGCGCGTGACTCCGGGGACGCCCTCGAGCTGGTGCGCCGGTACGAGCCCGAGGTGGCGCTCGTGGATCTCTTCCTCGGCGACCAGTCCGGCGCCGAGCTGTGCGAGACGATCAGGCGCGAGTCACCGCGCACGCGGGTGCTGCTGATCTCGGGCGCCGGGCGGATGTCGCAGCACGTGGCGCGCGCCGCGGGCGCGTCCGGCTTCGTGTCAAAGGACTGGGACGCCGACGACGTGGCCAAGGCCGTGCGCATGGTGGGCATGGGGATGACCGTGTTCCGGCCGCAGCGCGAGCAGGCTGTGGCGGCGCCGGCGCAGCTGTCGGCGCGCGAGCGCGAGGTTCTCGACCTGATCGCCACGGGCGCGACCAACCGTGAGATCGCGGAGCGGCTCTTTCTCTCGCCACACACCGTGAAGGAGCACACGAGCGCCGTGTATCGAAAGCTCAGCGTCCGCAACCGTGCGGAGGCGGTGCGGCAGGCGCAGGAACTCGGCCTGATCGGCTAGGGGGCTTCGGCCGGCGGGGATGCCGAGCGGCGCTTGAAGCGCCGGCGTGACACGAGGTGCGCGAGCGCCCTGTCGGTCGAGTCCTCCACCGGGAAGATGAGGTTCAGTCCCACGAGCTCGAACAGCCCGCGCATCGCGGGATCGGGGCAGACCACCGCCACCCGGCCGCGCTTGCGCCGAGCGTGGCGCGCCGTGTGCAGCAGCGTGCCGAGTGCGGTCGAGTCGATGAACCGCAGCTCGGTCAGGTTGATCAGCAGCCGCGTCTTCTGCTCGCGGATCAGGGCGTCCATCTTCTCCTGCAGCTCCGGCGCCACCGCGAGGTCCGCGTCGCCGAACAGCCTGACCTCGGTCACCCCATGGTCGAGCGGATGGATCTCGATGTAAAAGTGCGTCGCCATTCGGCTCCCGCTGCCTGCCCTGCGCAGTCAATACCCAGGCACGGCTGAGTTGAGGCCTCGAACTGCGGAATTGCGGAATTGCGGAATTGCGGAGTGCAGGGACGGCCCCCGTGTCACGGGCCTGTCTTCGTCGCGCTTACAGCAGCAATAACGGCACCGCTCGGATGTGGCAGCAAGCTCCGTGCAGCTCGTTATTGCTGCAGTAGACGTGTAGGTCTCGGAAGCGGCTTCGCGGAGAACACCCCCTGCACCTCCGCACCTCCGCAATTCCGCAACTCTGGGCTGCGGCCGAAGGCCGCCCCCCACATGTCCAGCGCTCGCCCCCCGACCGGGGGGTAAACGCGTGGCCGCGCGTGGCCTGCGCAGGGGCGCCGAGTAACTCTCCACAACGCCCCGATGCCGCGACCGTTCCGCGGCCCTGGAGGATCCGTTGATCGCAGCTCTGTTCCCCGGCCAGGGAAGCCAGACGCCTGACATGCGCTCAGTCGTGGAGCGACTGCGCCCGGACCTGCTCGAGCTCTGCCAGGAGGAGCTCCGCCTTGACCCGTTCGAGAGGGTGGGCGAGGGCACGCACATGGCGCAGCCCGCGATCTACTGCGCGAGCCTGGCCGGCTGGTCCCTGCTCGAGAACGAGAACGTGGAGCTGATGGCGGGACACTCGCTGGGCGAGTTCGCCGCGCTCGTGGCCGCCGGGGCGATGTCCGAGCGCGACGGGCTGAAGCTCGTCGCGTTGCGTGGCCGGCTCATGCACCGCGCCACGGGCGGCGGCATGATGGCCGTGGGCGCGCCGCTGCCCACGGCGAGCGATCTCGCGGAGCGCTTCGAGCTCACCCTCGCCAATGACAACTCGCCTGAGCAGGTTGTGCTCTCGGGCGACGCCGCTGCGATCGATGCCGCATGCGGCCGAGCGAAGGTCGAGGGTCTGCGCGCGGCGCGGCTGCGCGTGAGCGGCGCCTTCCACTCGCCGGCGATGGCCGCCGCCGCACCCGAGCTCGAAGAGGCGCTGGACGCGGTCGAGCTGAACCACCCGCGCGTGCCCGTGTACTCGGGCGTGACCGCCGCTCCGTTCGACGACGACATCCGGGCTCGCCTGGTGGAGGGCCTCACGTCCCCCGTGCGCTGGCGTGAGATCGCGCTCGCGCTGCGTGACCGCGGCGCCACCCGCTTCCTCGAGGTGGGTCCAGGCCGGGTGCTCACCGGCCTCGTGCGCAAGACGCTCGGCGCCGACGTGAACGCCGAGGTCGTATCCCAGGAGGCTGCCCGTGCGTGAGGCACCGGCACCTGTGGCCGAGCGCGCGCCGCTCGCCGACCGCGAGCTGCGAGGCGCCGCCATCGGCTGCGCCGTGCTCGCGGTGCCGGACACGACGATCACGAACGCGCCGATCGCGGAGCGCCTCGGAGTGGACGAGCGCTGGATCGAGACGCGCACCGGCATCAGGGAGCGCCGCGCCCTGCTCGACCACGAGCGCGTGAGCGATCTCGCCGCGCAGGCGGGGGCGCTTGCGCTCGAGCGTTCCGGCATCACGCCGGACGAGATCGATCTGCTGATAGTCGCGACCACCACCCAGGACGAGATCACGCCCAACACGGCCCCGCTGGTGGCCGGCGAGCTCGACCTGGCGAACGCCGCGCCGATCGACGTCGGCGCGGCGTGCACCGCCTTCGTGTCCGCGCTGCAGGTGACCACCGCCCAACTCGAGTCCGGCCGCTCGCGCAAGGCGCTCGTGATCGGGGTGGATGCGCTCCACCGCTATCTCAACCACGACGACCGCCGAACGGCCGCGCTCTTCGGCGACGGCGCGGGCGCCGTGGTGATGACCGCCACCTCCGAGGGCCGCATGGGACCGATCGTCCTCGGCTCTGAATCCGCGCCCGAGATGATCCGGATTCGTCGCGGAGGGACGCTGGAGATGCAGGGCCACGACACCTTCGTGAATGCCGTGGCCCGCATCTCCGAGGTCACGCTCGAGGTGGTGGAGCGCGCCGGGCTCGCCCTCGAGGAGGTCGACCTGTTCGTCTATCACCAGGCGAACGCGCGCATCATCGCGGCGGTGGGGGAAAAGCTCGGCCTTTCGCCCGAGCGCGTGATCGACTGCATCGCGAACTACGGCAACACCTCAGCCGCCTCGATCCCGATCGCGCTCGCGGAAGCTGAGGCCGACGGCCGCCTCAAGCCCGGCATGCGCGTGCTCGCCGGAGCTTTCGGCGCGGGCTTCACGTGGGGCGGCGCGCTGATGGAATGGGGGCTCGACGATGCGTCCTGAGGGCTGCGCGCTCGTCACGGGTGCCTCGCGCGGGATCGGCGCGGCGATCGCCCGCGCGCTCGCGGCCGAGGGTTGGCCGGTGGGCGTTAACTACCGCACCGACGAGGAGGGCGCGGCGAGCGTGGTCTCCGAAATCGAGGGCGCGGGTGGGCAGGCGCTCGGTGTGCGGGGGGACGTCGCCGATCCGGAGGCGGTCGACTCCGTGTTCGCCGAGCTGGAGCAGCGTTTCGGCCCCGTGCTCGTGCTCGTGAACAACGCCGGCGTGCGGGCCGACGGTCTTTCGATGCAACTCGATGACGACGAGTGGGAGCACGTGCTCGCCACCAATCTCTCCGGTGCCTTCCGCACGACGCGGCGCGCCCTGAAGGGCATGATGCGCGCGCGGCACGGCCGCGTGATCAACATCGCGTCGGTGGTCGGTGGAGTGCGCGGCAACGCCGGCCAGGCGAACTACGCGGCGTCGAAGGCCGGCCTCGTGGGCTTCACCCGCACCGTGGCGGCGGAGGTGGCGCGCCGCGGCGTGACCGTGAACGCGGTGGCGCCCGGGCTCGTGGAGACCGAGCTCACCGAGGGCATCGACCAGCAGCGCTTCCTCGACGCCGTGCCGGCCCGCCGCGCCGGAACACCCGAGGAGATAGCCGCATGCGTCCGCTTCCTGGCAAGCGACGACGCCGGCTACGTAACCGGAACCACCCTGACAGTCGACGGCGGCCTCACCGCCTGAAAGGAGAAACGCAATGCCAGCTACAGCAACACAGGAAACAGTCGAGAGCACCATCGTCGAGGCGATCGCCAAGCTCGGCCCCGAGCCCGAGGACGTCACGCGCGACGCGACCTTCGAGTCGCTCGACGTCGACTCCCTCGACCTCGTTGAGGTCGCGCAGGTGGTGGAGGAGGAGTTCGGCGTGGTCCTCAAGGGCGAGGACATGGAGAAGCTGAACACCGTTGGCGACGCGATCGACCTGGTGGTGGCCCGCGCGTCATGAGCCGCAGGGTCGTCATCACCGGCGTGGGTGCCGTGTCTCCACTCGGCAACGGCGCCACCACGCTGCACGAGCGCTGGAAGGCCGGCGAGTGCGGCATCGAGTCCGGCGTGGGCGCGTGCAGCGAGTTCGAGCCGGCCGACGTGCTGACGAAGAAGGAGCTGCGGCGCACGGACCGATTCGCCCAGCTCGCCATCGCCGCGTGCCAGGAGGCGCTCGAGCAGGCCGGCTGGACGGAGGGCGACGAGCTGCCGATCGAGGCCGAGCGCGTGGGTTGCGTGATCGGCACGGGCATCGGCGGCATCGCCACCATCGAGACCCAGCACGACGTGCTGAAGGAATCCGGGCCCGGCCGCGTGTCCCCGCTCGGCATCCCGCTGATGATGGGCAACGCAGCCGCCGCGAACCTGGCGCTCCGCTACGGCTTCAAGGGACCTGCGTTCAGCACCGTGTCCGCCTGCGCCGCGGGCGCGGACGCCATCGGCACGGCGCTCCGCATGATCCGCTCGGGTGACGCCGACGCCGTGGTCACAGGCGGGGCCGAGGCCGGCATCACGCCGCTCGCGTACGCCTGCTTCGGCGCGATGGGCGCGCTCTCAGAGTCGGGCATCTCCCGGCCGTTCGACGCCCGGCGCGACGGCTTCGTGATGGGCGAGGGCGCCGGGGTGCTCGTGCTCGAAGCCGCCGACTCGGCCGAGGCCCGCGGCGCCACCGTGCTGGGCGAGCTGCTCGGCTACGGCGCAAGCGCAGACGCCTTCCACCTCACTGCTCCCGAACCCGGCGGCGGGGGTGCCGCCCGCGCGATCAGGCGTGCACTCGAGGACGCGGACGTGTCCGCCTCCGACCTGCACTACGTGAACGCACACGGCACCTCCACGCCGCTCAACGATCGCTCCGAAACAGACGCTCTCAAGGCCGCCCTCGGCGAGGACATTGCGAAGAGCCTGCCGGTGTCTTCAACCAAGTCCGCCGTGGGCCACCTGCTTGGCGCCGCCGGCGCCGTGGAGGCGGTGGCCACGCTGCTCGCGCTGCGCGAGCGGATTGCGCCACCCACGCTCGGCTACGAGGTGCCCGACGAGGGGCTCGATCTCGACTACGTCCCCGACGGCCCGCGTCCGCTGAGCGCGAACGGGCGAGCGGTGGCCATCTCGAACTCGTTCGGGTTCGGCGGCCACAACGCGGTGCTCTGCATAGCGGCATGACCGTCGCCCCTCACACATCGCACCTGCGCGTGGCGAGCCCGCCGCGGCTCACGGCGCTCGACCGCCTCGAGCTGCTCTGCGACCCGGGCACCGTGCGCACGATCCGGAGCGCGGTGACCTCGCGCGCGATGGGCGCGAAGGCTCGCGCAGGCGACGGCGTGGTGGGGGGCTCCGGCCTCATCGATGGCCGGCCCGTGTACGTGTACGCGCAGGACGCGAGCTTCGCCGGCGGCTCGCTCGGCGCAGCGCACGCGGACACGATCGTGCGCGTGCTCCAGCTCGCCCGGGACGCGCGCGTGCCGGCTGTGGGCTTCATCGAGTCCGGCGGGGCGCGGATGCAGGAGGGCACCGCCGCTCTCGGCGGCTACGGCCGCATCTTCCGCGAGCACGTGACGGCGTCCGGGCTCATTCCGCAGATCTCGGTGATCTGCGGCACCTCCGCCGGTGGCGGCTGCTACGCGCCCGCGCTCACCGACTTCGTCCTGATGACGCGCGAGGCGAAGATGTTCCTCACCGGGCCCGGCGTGGTGGCCGAGGCGATGGGGGAGAACGTGACCGCCGAGGAGCTCGGCGGGCCCGCCGTGCACGAGCGCAACGGCGTCTGCCAGATGGTGGCCGAGGACGACGCCGAGGCGATCTTCATCACGCGCGAGCTCCTGTCGTACCTGCCGCAGAACGCCCACGAGCACGTGCCGCCGCAGCCTTTCGCCGCGCACTCCGGAGGCGACCCCGGCCATTGCGTCCCGCTCGAGGCGCGGCGCGTTTACGACATCCGTGACGTGATCCGCACGATCGCCGACAACGGCCGGCTGCTCGAGATCTCCGAGCGATGGGCGAGGAACATGGTCACCGGCTTCGCGCGCATCGAGGGCGACGCCGTCGGCGTGATCGCGAACCAGCCGAAGTTCCTCGGCGGCACGATCGACGCCGACGCCGCGCAGAAGGCCGCGCGCTTCGTGCGCACCTGCAACACCTTCGGCCTCCCGCTCGTGGTGCTCGTGGACACGCCCGGGTTCCTGCCCGGCACGAGGCAGGAGAGCGCCGGCGTGATCCGCCACGGCGCGAAGCTGCTGCACGCGTTCGCCGAGGCGACGGTGCCGAAGCTGAGCGTGGTGCTGCGCAAGGCGTTCGGCGGCGCCTACATCACGATGAACTCGCGCGACCTCGGGGCCGACTACGCCTTCGCCTGGCCGCAAGCTGAGATCGGCGTGATGGCAGCCCCGCAGGCCGTGGGCATCATCGCGCGACGCGAGATAGCAGCCGCCGAGGATCCCGCCGCCGCCCGCGCCGAGCTCGCCGACGGATACGCGGAGGAGCACCTCGGCGCGAGCCTGGCCGCGCAGCAGGGCTTCATCGACGAGGTGATCGAGCCGCGCGAGACGCGCGACCGGCTGGCCTGGGCGATCGCATCGCTCCCGAAGCCGAGGACGAGGTCCCATGCGGGCAACATCCCGCTCTGAGTTCAGCCGCTACGTGGCGATCGGCGACAGCTTCACGGCCGGCGCGCCCGGGCTGGACGCCCGCTGGCCGGACGAGCTGGCCGCCGAGCTCGAGCCGTCCGAGTACCACAACCTGGGCGTGGCCGGGGCGACCACCTCGGAGGTGGCGGACCGCCAGCTCGACCCGTGCGTGGAGCTCGAGCCCGATCTCGTGACGGTGGTCTGCGGCGTGAACGACGTGCTGCTCAGCGTGCGGCCGGACATCGAAGCTCATGCGGAAGCGCTCGAGCGCATCTTCCGCACCATCAGAGAACGGCTGCCGGACGCCACGATCGTCACCGTCACCACGCCGCCGATCGCGGAGCACATCGGCCTGCGCCCGCGCTCGCGGCGGCGTGTGGAGCAGGGCATCAGGCAGCTCAACGAGATCAGCCGCATGCTGTCCCGCCGCTACGGCGTGCTGTGCCTCGAGTGGGGTGACCATCCGCTCGCGAGCAGGCGCGAGAACTTTGCGGCGGACGGCTTTCACCCGTCGCTCACCGGCATCCGCCGCGCGGCGCGCGCGTGCGCGCAGGCGCTGGCAGGTCATCGGATCCCGACCAAGGAGATGGCATGAACTCACCGTTCGCTCTGGACTTCGACGCGCTGCAGGGCGGCGAGCGGTTCGTCACCCGCGGGCGCACGATCACGGAGGCCGACCTCGTTCAGTTCGCCACCCTCACCGGCGACATGCACCCGCAGCACACGGACGCCGCGTGGTCGGCGGAGAGCCGCTTCGGCGAGCGGATCGCGCACGGAATGCTGGTGATGTCGTACGCGATAGGGCTCGTGCCGCTCGATCCCGAGCGTGTGGTGGCGCTGCGGCGCGTGTCGGACGTGGTGTTCAAGCACCCGGTCTACGTCGGCGACACCATCCACGTGGACGGCCGGATCGAGTCGCTCAAGCCGGTGGACGCCTCCCATGGGCTGGTGGAGGCGCTCTGGAAGATCGTCACGCAGCGCGGGCGCACCGCCGCACGCGCGCGCGTGGAGCTCCTGTGGCGCCGCTCGCCCGTGGCTGCCGAGCTGGGCTCCGAGCTCGTGATGCCGCTGTGATCCTCCAGGACAAGCGCATACTCATCACCGGCGTGCTGTCGCGCGAGAGCATCGCGTTCGCGGTGGCCGAGCAGGCGCAGAGCGCCGGAGCCGAGGTGATCCTCACGAGCTTCGGCCGCGCGATGCGGCTCACCGAGCGCGCCGCGGGACGGCTGCCGCGCAAGCCCGATGTGCTCGAGCTGGACGTGAACGATCCCGAGCATCTCAACCGGCTGCAGGCGGACGTGTCCGACCGCTGGGACGGGCTCGACGGCGTGCTGCACGCCATCGCGTTCGCTCCCGAGGACGCACTCGGCGGCCGCTTCATGACCACGCCCCCGGAGAGCGCGCTCACCGCGTTCCAGACGAGCGCCTACTCGTACAAGGCGCTCGCCGCGTCGCTGCTTCCGCTGTTCGACGCCGAGGGCAGCATCGTGGGCATGGACTTCGACGCCACGGTTGCCTGGCCTGTGTACGACTGGATGGGCGTGTCGAAGGCCGCGCTCGAGGCGGTGAACCGCTACCTGGCGCGCGACCTCGGAGCGCACGGCGTGCGCGTGAACCTCGTGTCCGCGGGGCCGCTCCAGACGCTGGCCGCGCGCGGCATCCCCGGTTTCAGCGACCTGGTGAACCTGTGGAAGGCGCAGGCGCCGCTCGGCTGGGACCCCGAGGATCGCGAGCCGGTGGCACGAACGGTGTGCTGGTTGCTGAGCGATTGGTCGAAGGGCGTGACCGGCGAGATCGTGCACGTGGACGGCGGCTTCCACGCGATGGGCGCGCCCACGGGAGGTCAGGACGCCGCGAGCCGCTCCCTGAGGAACGGAACCAGCGCTTCCCTGACGCCGTCCGGATCGTCCTGATAGCACCAGTGCCCGCTCTCGGGCAGCTTCACTGTGTTCTTCACGTCGAAGTAATCCGCCTGCACGTCGGCGTACCTGCCGGGTAGGAACGGGTCCTTCATTCCCCAGATCACGAGCGCGGGCTTGTTCAGCGCCTTGATCGCCTTGCCCACCTCTCCGGCGGCCTCGCCCGGGTCGGGCGTGGCGCGGTAGAGCTTGAGCACGGTGCGGCGCGTGCCGCGGTCGTAGTTGTCGTACATCTGATCGACGAACGCGGGCGGCAGGCCCTTCGGATTCGACGACTGCATCTGCTTGCGCCAGGCCGCGCGCGGGATGTACAGCTGCAGCAGCTCGCCGAGCACGGGCGTGCGCCAGCGGCGCGCGAGCGTGTGCCAGGTGTAGCCCGGCAGGATGCCGATGTTGATGAGCGTGACGCTCGCCCAGGCGTCCGGGTGCTGGAGGCCCCATACCAGTCCGAAGGGGCCGCCGAAGTCGTGCACCACGAGGTGCACGCGCGAGATTCCGAGCTGCTCGAGCGCGCCCTGGATGAAGGTGGCGTAGCCGGTGACCGTGTAGTCGTAGTTCGCCGGCTTGCTCGCCTGGCCGAACCCCGGCATGTCCACCGCAACCGCGCGGCCGAGCTCGCCGGCCGCGTCCACCAGCGCGTCCCAGTCGCGCGAGGAGCCGGGATTGCCGTGAACGAAGAACACGGCCTCGGTGGCGTCCTCCGGCCCGGCTTCGATCACCGGAGAGGTGATCTCGCCGACGGTGATCCGACGCGCGCGCGGCATGCCTAGCCCGCCACCGACGCGGCGCGGCTCAGTCCCAGTGGCGCGCGTCCGCGGCTGAGGTTCACGCGCGCGGCCCGCGCCATCGTTGCCGGCCCGAGCGCGCTCTGCGGGCTGATCCAGCGCTCTCCCATCAGCGCCATCTTGCGAGCGATCTGCTGGTCGCGCGCGGCGGCGCGGAACACGAGCTTCTCCATCGGATTGAAGCGCCGGCCCTTCGAGTACTCGGAGGTGAACCTCTCGTGCGCGGCCAGCCCCTTGCGGTGGCGCTTGCGATAGCGCTCGAGCCCGGCGTCCACCTCCGCGGGCCCGCCGGAGAGCGACGGTCCCACGGATTCGGCGAGCCACTCCGCCGACTGGAAGGCCCAGCCGCAGCCCACGCCCCAGAGCGGATCGGCAGCCAGCGCGGCGTCGCCCACGAGGGCCAGGCCGGGCTGTGTGGGTCTGCGCACGGTGTTCGGCATGTCGATCTTCCCGAGCACGTTCGACACGCGCTTTTCCGGGTCGAGCCGCGGCCCGTCCGGAAGCGTTTCGAACACGCGCGCCATCGCCTGCTCCGGGTCGGGCTTGAACGACGCGAGCCTGTCCTTGACCGGGAACACCGCGAGGCAGACGAGGTCGTGGTCCGTGGGGAACGCATAGGCCGCGTCTGGGTCGAGCAGCCACATCTGCGCGCTGTCGCCGGTCACGAGCGGCGTGTCGCGGTAGTAGGCCATGTAGCCGAAGCGGTTGTGCCGCTTGAGCTTCGTGGGGACGCCGGCCAGCTTTGCCATTCCGGAGTCGCGCCCGTCCGCCGCGACCACGAGCTTCGCGCTGATCTCGTGCTCCTGGCCGTCGCGTTCGCGTGCCCGCACCCCGGTCACGCGCTCGCCGTCGCGCAGGACCGCGTTGACGGTGTGGCCCGGCAGCAGGTCCACGCCCTCCGTGCTCGCGGCGAGGTGGCGCAGGATCGGGTCGAGCTTCTCGCGGCGAACGTTCCACGGCCGCCACTCCGACAGCGGCGGTCCGGCCGATTCGCGGCCGAACGACACCCAGCCGTAGCGCGTCCAGATGTTCGTATCCGTCTCGCGAGCGCGCGCGTCGCGCAGGGCATCGGCGATCCCGAGCCGCTCTATCGTCGGCGCCGAGCTGGCCTGGATGAAGTGCGTGCACATCCGCTTGAATGCTGCGGGATCGCTGTGGCTCTCGATGAGAGCGACCTTCGCGCCCTGCCGCCCGAGAAAGGTTGCCGCCGTACAGCCCGCGATGCTCGCGCCCACGATCGCAACGTCGTAATCCCGCATGAGTACCTCCTGGTCAACCCCTCAAGTGCCCACCGTAACGTTCTGTGCGCTCTGGTGCGTGAAATTCGTCACTTGAACAGGGCGGCGGCCATCTTCGTGGTGCTGTTCCTCGCTGGTTGTGGGTCCCCTGGCACGCCCACCAACAGCAGCAGTGAGGTGGGCACTTCACCGCTCGCCGTGGCTTCTCCCGACTTCCGTGATGGTGGGTTCATTCCCCGGCGGTTCACCTGTGACGGTGGTGGAGCTCGGCCCTCGCTGTCATGGGCCGGCGTGCCGTCGAATGCCGCGGAGGTCGCTGTGCTCGTGGGGGATCCGGATGCGCCCGGCGGGACGTTCGTTCACTGGACCGTGTGGAACCTGCCGCGCGGCGCGCGCGGCCGCCTCGGCTCGGGTGCGCTGCCCGCGGGCGCGGTGGAGGGCGCGAACAGCGCCGGTGGTCGTGGCTGGACGCCGCCGTGCCCGCCGAAGGGCGACAAGGCTCATCACTACATCTTCGGCGTGTATGCGCTTCGCAAGCGGGTGGCGCTCACGGCGGGCGAGTCGCCCGCGAAGGTGGTGCCCGCCATACGGGCGGTGGCGATCGCAACCGGATCGCTCACCGCCCGCTACGGCAGGTAGATCAGGACCTACGAAGGCGCGCCGGGCACGCCCTTGCCGATCACGTACTGGATCGTGATCCCGTAGAACTTCGTGTTCGCGTTGGTGTCGTCGATCGTCACGCGCAGCACGTAGCGCGAGGTCGAGTTGTTCACCTGGAACCCGTTGTTCGCGAGACCCAGCGTGTCGGTACCGGTCTTGCCGTCGGTCGAGCGAAGGCCCGCCGGGTTGTTGAGCAACTCGGTCGGCGAGCCGCCGGTGAGACCCACGCTCAGCACCTCGAACTTGAATCCACTCGGCGCTGAGTTGCCGCCCGTGGTGGTGTTGTTGCCCGAGCTGTCCGCGTAGCTCGCCTGCACCTTGATCACCTTCGCGCGGTTCGGGATCTGGATCGGCGCCTCGAACACGCCCTGCGTCTGGTCGACCGGCGTGAGCGTGACCGTGTCCGCGCCACCGCCGCTGCCCGGCGTCACCGGGCCGCTGTTACCGGGCCGCTGCGCCTTGAGCTGAAGCGAGTGATCGGTGGAGTTCACCGAGAACGCCGTGTCGCTGTCGGTCGGCCGGAACATCGAGCCGACGAAGCCCTGCGTCTGCGGAGCACGGAAGAAGCCCGCGTTCAGGCGCTCGGAAACCTTCGAGTTACGGTGAAGCTGGGCGAGCACCGTGTGCAGGCTGGTGCTGGCGGCGGACGCGATGTTCGGCCCCCCAACGACCGCGGACACCACGGCCGCTACTACGGCGGCGGTGGTGCCGGGCAGCAAGATGCGTCGAAAACGCACGTATGCCTCCTTGATTGTGGACGGATCGACGCAGCTGGATAAGCGGCGCCTCATAAACGCAACACAGGTACCCGGAGCGGGTTGCGCGCCTCGTCAGTCTGATGACGTTCTTGCGCCCTAGAGGGGGTACGGGGCCGCGCTCACAGCACCGAGGGCGTACCAGACGCCGAAGGCGAGGGTGGCAAAGCCAAGCCCGGGCGTGATGGCGAGGAGGCGCCGCGCCAGCGGACCTCGTGTGAGCGCGCGCCCGAACGCCGACGACATCGCCGCCATCGAAAGCGCCGCGGCAAGCGCGAACAGCGCCAGCGCGGCGGCTGCCTCCACCTTGCCGGGAATGCCCGCCAGCAGCAGCACGCCAATGCCCGCCGACCCGCCCATCCCGTGCAGCAGTCCGATCGCGTATGCCTGCCGCGGGGAGCGCCCGAGGCTCGCCGCGGTGTCGTGGCTGTGCGCATGTCCGCTGCCGTGGGCGTGCGGGTGGAGGTGGCGGTGTTCCACTGCGCCGTGCCGGTGGGCGTGCGCGTGAAAGCGCCGGCGTCGCCAGCTCACGAGAAGGCGCATGGCCAGCGCGATGATCACGACGCCCACCAGCAGCTCCGCGCCACGTTGCGCGGCGTCGGGCAGGTAGGAGTGGAACAGCACGATGGGCAGTCCGAACGCGATCAGCGTCGTGCCGTGGCCGAGTCCCCAGGCGAGGCCGAGCCTCGCCGCCCGGCGGGATCCACCCGTCGGCTCCGACGCGATGAGGGTGGACACAGCGGCGAGGTGGTCGGGGTCCGTGGCATGCCGCAGCCCGAGTAGAAAGGCGACCGCGAGCACGACGAACAGGGTGTCGCCGCTCCCAAGTGCCGCCAGCGAGTGGTCGAGCGAGAGCATCACGCGCTCCTGGCGGCCGCCGCCGCGGCCTGCCCGTACGCGATGCCGCCGTCGTTGGGGGGCAGCCGCTCCGGCGTGAGCACCCGCACCCCGGCGGCGCCGAGCCTGCAGGCCACGCCTTCGAGGAGGCGCCGGTTCTGGAACACCCCGCCGGAGAGCACCACGAGATCGGCCCTGCCCGCGCACGCGTCGGCGGTGGCCCGGGCGAGCGCGTTGTGGAAGCGCGCGGCCACAAGCGGCACCGGCGTGCCCGCCGCGAGGTCGTCCATCAACGCGACGATCGTGTGGCGAGCGTCCAACACGCCGCGCGTGAACGGAAGCGGATAGGCACGCTGCTCCGTGTGGTCGCAGGCGGCCTCGAACTCGATCGCCGCCTGCCCCTCGTAGTTCACTTCCGCGCGGACGCCGCAGAGCGCTGCCGCCGCGTCGAACAGCCGGCCCGCGCTGGTGGTGACAGGCGAGGCGAGGCCGCTGAGGACGAGCGCGGTCACCTGCTCCCAGCTCTCCGGTGAGACGCGCCCCGCAAGATTCGCCGGCAGCTGCGGCTCCCGCTCATCCGCCGCAACCAGCCAGGCGCACGCCATCCGCCACGGCTGCCGGATCGCTGCCTCGCCGCCCGGCATGCGCACGGGGAAGAGGTGTCCCACCCGCTCGAAGCCCGTGAGGTCGCCGTACAGCAGCTCGCCTCCCCACACGGTTCCGTCGCTGCCGTGGCCCGTGCCGTCGTAGATGGCTCCGAGTGCGGGACCGCTCGCCCCGTGCTCAGCGAGGCAGGCGGCGAGGTGGGCGTGGTGGTGCTGCACACCCACCAGCTCCACGCCATCGAGCTCGCGCGCGTACTTGGTCGAGAGGTAGTCCGGGTGCAGGTCGCACGCCACGAGCTCCGGCTCGACCGCGAAGAGTTGTTTGAAGTGCTCGATCCCGTCGGTGAAGGAGCGCAGCGTCTCGTAGTTCCGCAGGTCGCCCACGTGATGCCCCACCCAGGAGCGTCCGTCCTTTGCGACGCAGAACGTGTTCTTCAGCTCTGCGCCACAGGCGAGCACATGCCGAGGGGTGTGCACCGGGAGGCCGATGCTCGCCGGAACGTGCCCGCGCGAGCGGCGAAGGAGCAGCGGGCGGCGCGCACCGTTCACGGAAACCGTGCGCACCACCGAGTCGTCCGTGCGCGTCTCGATCAGCCTGTCGTGCAGGAGGAACACATCGGCGACGCCCGCCAGTCGCTCGAGCGCCTCGTCGTCGCGGAAGGCGATCGGCTCGTCCGACACGTTGCCGCTCGTCATCACGAGCGGCGCGTCCACATCCGCCAGCAGCAGGTGGTGGAGCGGGGAGTAGGGAAGCATCAGGCCCAGATCCGGCGAAATCGGCGCCACGGATCTCGCCACCGGCGCGCCGGCGCGCCGCCGCATCAGGACGATCGGCCGCGCGCGCGAGAGAAGAAGGCTTTCGTCCTCTGGAGCGGGCTCCACGAGCTCGCGCGCGGCCGCCACGTCGCGGACCATCAGCGCGAACGGCTTGTCCTCGCGGTGCTTGCGGGAGCGCAGCGTGGCCACGGCGCCCTCGTCGCTCGCCAGGCAGGCGAGGTGGAAGCCCCCCACTCCCTTCACCGCCACCACCGCTCCCGCGCGCAGAGCCTCCACGACACGCTCGAGAGGAAGGCTGAGCCGCGGCCCGCAATCCGGGCAGGCGTTCGGCTGGGCGTGAAAGCGGCGGTCGGCCGGGTCCTCGTACTCGGCGCGGCAGGCCTCGCACATCTCGAATCCCGCCATCGTGGTGAGCGGACGGTCGTAGGGCACACCTCGCACGATCGTGAAGCGCGGGCCGCAGTTGGTGCAGTTGATGAACGCGTACCGGTAGCGTCGGTCGTGCGGGTCGAACAGCTCCGCCAGGCAGTCGTCGCAGGTTGCGGTATCGGGGGACACGAGGGCGCTCGGCTGGCCGGCGGCCGGGCTCGCGCGGATCTGGAAGGCGCTGAGGGCGGACAGCGGCAGCTCCCGCACCGTCACGCGCTCCACCGTCGCGAGCGGGGGCGCCTCGGCCGCCAGGCGCTCGAGAAAGGCCTCCACCGCCCGCGCGTCCGCCTGGGCCTCCACCACGACCCCGTGTGCGTCGTTGAACACGTGGCCGCTCAATCCGAGTTCCAGCGCCAGCCGGTAAACGAACGGCCGGAAGCCCACGCCCTGCACGGTGCCCTCCACGCGCGCACGGACATGCCGACGACCCACCGCGGGTGCCGCGGTGCTCACCGCTGGACCTCCACGAGCTCGCGCAGCAGGTGGTAGGCGCTGGCCTGCGCCTCCTGGATGCGCGGTATGTGCTCGGAGCGCGTGACCACCACACGGTGGGCCAGGCGCTCCGCCGCCACGCGGCCGCCGTCGTAGCCCACCATCGCCACCGTTACGAGGCCGCGGCGGCGTGCCTCGCCGAGCGCCTCGACCACGTTGAGCGAGTTGCCGCTCGTGGAGAGCGCCAGCAGCGCATCGCCCTCGCTGCCGTACGCGATGATCTGGCGGGAGAAGATCGCATCGGTGCCAATGTCGTTGGCGATCGCCGTGAGAATCGCGGAGTCCTCGGTGAGGTCGATCGCGGGCCGCGGCGTCCAGCTGGGATCCGGAGGTGAGCGAAAGTCGGCCACGGCGTCCATCGCGTCGGTGGCGGAGCCCCCGTTCCCGAGGACGAGCAGCTTGCCACCGCGGTCGAAGCGCTCACGCAGCGCGGCGCCGGCCGCCACGAGCTCGTCACGGTTCTCCGTGAGCGTCTGGGCCCGCAGCGCGGCCGTCTCCTCCGCCTTTGCCACCACCGACCTGCGCACATCGCCGAGCACCGCGTCCAGGTCGTCTTCCGCCTCGGCGAGGAAGGGATAGAGGAAGCCGGACGCGCCGGTGTCGTGGACGCGCCGTGCCTCGCGGCCACCGAGCAGGCCCCGGTGCTCGAAGAACACGTGCACGAGCTCCCAGAGCACGTGGTAGAGGGTCTCCACGAGCTCCTGCCGCACCGACGGGTCGCCCGAGGGCGGGCGGAATTCCCACTCGGCGCCGCTGTCGCAAAAGGCGATCGTGAGGCAACCTCGCTCCCTCGCCACACGGATCGCCGAGCACATGTCGGGCTCCGTTCCGAAGCCGATGGCGATGTCGTCCGGCTGCGCCAGCAGATCGATCTGGTGCCGGAGCGGGCCGCCTTCGGCGGCCAGCCCGATCGCGGGGAGCGCCCGCTTCCCGACGATCACGGGGTGCACGAACTCCACTGCGATGTGACGCACGTCCGAGCGGGCGGCGGGCGTGCAGCCGAACGCCACGAGCCTGCCGCCGCGGGCGAACCGCTCGGCCATCAGGTGACAGACCGACGTCAGGCGCCCGGCCTCGACGGCGAAGAACTGCGCGTTCGACTCGGTCCGCTCAGCCAGTGCCGCGTCGAGCCGCTGGCCCACCGCGTCCATGCCGAGCGCGCCCGTCATGCGGGAGCCTCCACCCTCTCGACCATCGCGGCGAGCCAGTCGCGCCACTCGGCGATGCCCTCGCCGGTGCGGGCGCTCACCAGCATGCGTTCCACTCCGGGATGCACGGCGTCGAGGTTGTAGAGCAGCTTGCCCATATCGAAGTCGAGATGGGGCAGCAGGTCGATCTTGTTGATGAGCACCAGCTCGCAGGTGCGGAACATCAGCGGGTACTTGAGCGGCTTGTCCTCGCCCTCGGCCACCGAGCAGACCATCACTCTGGCGTCCTCGCCGACCCTGAACTCCGCGGGACAGACGAGGTTGCCGACGTTCTCGATCACCAGCAGGTCGATCTCGCCGAGCGGCAGCGACGGAAGCGCCGAGCGCACCATGTTGGCGTCGAGGTGACACTCGCCGCCAAAGCCGGCGTCCGTATTGAGCTGGGTCACCGGCACGTGCAGGCTCGCGAGGCGATCGGCGTCCATCGAACCCTGTACGTCGCCCTCCAGCACGCCCACCCGGATGCCGCCGAGTTCCGGCAGCACTCGCTCGAGGAGCGATGTCTTGCCCGCTCCCGGCGCGCTCATGAAGTTCACGACCCTGATCGATGCGCGGTCGAAGTCCGCCCGGTTTGCCTGCGCGATCGTGTTGTTGGCGTCGAGGGCGTCCTCCACGACCCTCACCCTCGTTCGGTGCATATGCCTCCTCCTACATCTGCTTGACCTTGAGGTAGCGCTGGATCTCCGGCCACTGCCAGGCCAGTGCTCCCAGCACCACCAGGATCAGCGCGAGTGCGCCCAGGCGCGGGCTCATGCGGTTCCTCCTTCCGTCGTCAGGTCTGCGAGCAGCGAGCGCACGAGCCGTTCGGCCTCCGGCAGCGCGAGCCGCACGGGATCGGACAGGTCGGCCACCAGCTCCTCGTCGTCCACGCTCATCCGCGTCCGCGGTTCGCAACCCACCACGAAGGTCCGGGGCGGGCGGCCGCCGAGCGCGCGCACGAGTCCGAGCACCTTCGCCGGAGCCAGGCCGTGAGCCTCGAACTCGAGCTCGGCCTCGTCGTCCACCTCCGCCTCGATCACGTAGAGCGTGCCGGGCGGCTGGCCGCGCGGCGTGGCGTCGAGCAGGACCACCGCCTCATAGCCGTCCTGCATCGCGTAGGCAAGGTCCATCCCGCGGATCCCGAAGTCCACGACCTCCACGCCCGCGGGCAGCTCGTCCCGCGCCAGCCGGTCCGCGAGCGCAACTCCAAAGCCGTCGTCGCCGAGGAAGACGTTGCCCACGCCCGCCACGAGGATGCGCGCGGCGGCGGGCGCGGCGCCGTCCGCGAGCGGCTCCACCTCTTCGGCGGCGAAGAAGAAGCGGTGGCCCGGCTGTCTCCGTTCGCCGAGGTCCCGCCCGGGATCGTCCTCGACGGTCACCGCCACGAGCACGTTGCCGTCGGTGTCCTCCTCGAGCGCGTCCACCACCGCCGCCTTGCCGTCCAGCACCACGTCGAACAGGTCTCCGCGGGACTGCGGCCTGAGTCGCACGCGGGCACCGCGGCGCAGCTCCACGCCGCAGACAGTCACCGAGTCGGGCGCCGGCCGCTCGAGCTCTTCCCAGTAGCTCACGGGCGCCTCGCCAGTGCGAACTCGCGGATCGTGCCATGCAGCCTCATCAGCTCCTCCCCGCTGAGCGACTCTGTGCGCTCGAGGATCTCCCGCGCGCGCGGATCCGCGGAGCGCATCTCCCGCTTCTCCTCGTCCGTAAGGCTGAGGATGTTCAGAACGAGCATCTGGTCGATCTCGGTTGCGTCGAAGAGATCGCCGGGGCTCTCGGGCGCGATCTGCGGATGGTCGGGGAGGATGATCGGCGAGGCCAGGACGGTGGAGCGGTCGCCCTGCTCGCCTGCCAGCACCGGCCACAGGCCGACGTTCTCGCAGGCCTCCCCCTCCGCGCGCAGCCCCGGCGGCGGATCGGTGATCGAGACAAAGCCGCCGCCGCGCGCCGTGAGCAGCGTGTGCGCGGAGCGGAACTCGGCGGTCGCGCTGCTGTTCTCGGTCCGCACGCGCAGGCGGAGCAGCCGTGGACGCAGGCGCGCGGCGCTTGCCTCGATGTGTCCGTGCAGCGCGTCCCAGCGGCGCTCCATCGCGCAGCCGTCGCCGAGTTCCTCGCGCGTCACGCCCGCAGCCACGTCCACCGGAACGCGCGCCGGCGAACGCGGGTCGAAGTCGAAGCGAAGCTCACGCTCCACCGCCTCCTCCCAGCTCTGGTGGAGCTCGCCGTCGATCTCCACCTCGTCGAGCGGCTCGTCCCCGCGCCACAGCTGGCGCTCGACCAGGTGGAGGAAGCGCACGGTCACCTCGACCGCGGCGTCCTCGCCCTCCTCCAGCAGGCACTCCGTCTGGTTGAAGCCTCCCGGGTCGACCGTGCCGAAGGCGAAGCGCCGCTGGTTCTTGAGGGCCGACCTGCGGTAGGGCCAAAGGATGTAGCCCTCGTACAGCACCGCGTCCGCTATCCGTCTGACGCCGTCCATTCGCCTACCCGCTCCCCAGCAGCGCGTCCACGGCCTGATCCCAGCTCGCGAACGCGTGGCGGGACCTGTACGCGCGCAGCCTGTCGTACGACCGTCGCGAGAGCCTGAGCCAGGCGCTGTCCGGAAAGTGGCGATCCATCGTCTCGCGCCAGACGCTCACGGGCAGTGCGAACTCGGCCTCCTTTGTCCACGCGATCCGCTCGGCCTGCAGGCGGCCGTCGTCGCCCGAGTAGAACACGGTGCCGCTGAAGAGCAGCTCGAGCGGGATCTCGCCGCCGTCGAGCGCCGCGAAGTAGCCGGCCGCCGCCACCTCGAGGTCGTAGCTGCACACCACCTTCAGCTCCACCACGGTGCTGCCGCTGAACGGAGGCACAAGCACCGTCAGACGCGTCCACGGCAGCGTGCGCAGCGTGTCGCGCCAGCGGTCGGAGGTGCCGAACAGATCATGCAGGCGCTCCTGCTCTCCGCTGCCGTATGACCGCCGCCTTGCGGCGATCTGTATCTGCGCGTCGAGGAGCACCGAGCGCACCTCGGCGGCGCCGGCGTTTTCCACCCGCAGGCGCAGCGCGAGCGTCGGCACCGCCGCGTAGTCCACCGGCGCGGCGCTCTCGACGCCGAACGACAGGTCCACCACCGCTGTCTCGTCGGCGAGCGCCATTACCCCGGCGAGAGGTTCGGCATGCTCGGGTCGATGGGGTTGCGCGCCTTCGGGTTGACTCCCGTGGAGCGCTCGGCGGTCGAGGTCCCGTCGGGCTTGTGCCCCGCCTGCCGCTCGTAGTTGCCCCTGGCGTTGCCCTCGTTGATTCCCTTGACGTGCGACGGCGCGTCGGGTTTCACCTCGGGCTTACCCAGCTTCATCTCGTCTCCTTTCGATGGCCTGCGAGTCGAGCGCGGCGAAGAAGCGATCGATCTCCTCCCACAGCTCTCGCCCCCCGCTGAACCCGCGCCAGCGCGTGCGGATCACACCCACCAGCGCGTAGCAGTCGTCGATCGGCACGAGCCAGTACGAGCGAGCGCCGCGCGAGCGATTCACAAGCAGGGCCTCCACATCCGGCGTCATCGTGCCCAGCACCGGGTTGGCGCGCTCGATTTCGCCCCACGCGTCGAGCTCCAGCAGGGACTCCGTGGGTCCCATCGGACCTGGGTAGAACGCCATCACCCGTCCGGCGTCCGAGCTGTGGAACAAAAAGGCCATGTCCACGGGGATGCGCAGCCGCTCCCACGCGATGTCGTCCAGCTCGAAGCCCGGCAGGCGCAGCCGCCGCTCGGGCACGAGCCTGTAGTTGCCGGCACCGGCCGCCTCGCGGTCGAAGAGCAGAGAGCATGCCCGGCAGGCGCAGATGAGCTCCCGGCTTCGGAGGTCGAGCAGGTGCCGGTGGGCCGACGGGATCTCGGCGGCGCAGAGGTCGCAACGCTCGGCAGCGGACTCGCGCTCCGCGGACGCGCGCTGGGCGAGGCTGCGCAGGCGCGGGGTGGCGATCCCGCTCACGCCGGCGCTCCCACCGCGACCCTCACGCCATCCCTTTCGCCCCCGAGGAGCGGGACGGGATCGAGGTGCACGCCGGGCACGTCCACACAGCGCCCGGCCCCGATCACGTCGTAGCGATGCCCGCAGCCCGAGCACTCGAGCTCAGTCCCGCTGATCACGGCGTTGCCGAGGGATCCACCACACGAAGGGCAGGTGGGCCGGTAGGCGTAATGGGTGCCGGCCAGGTTCACGAGCAGGAGCAGCTCGCCTGACACGCTGCGCAGGAGCGGGGCGCCCTCGGGTACGGCGTCCACGCGCTGCCATGCCGGCTCCGGCACCTCAATCTGGAGCAGGTGGGGCCGCTCGACACCCTGCGCGTCGATTCCCGCGATGTCCGGCGCGCGCTTGTAGATCGCTTCCTCGATCGCGAGCTTCAGGGTCACCGCCGAGGACGGACAGCCGTCGCAGCTTCCCTCCAGCCGCAGCCGTGCGACGCCCTCCTCGATGGCCAGCAGCTCCACATCGCCGCCGTGCGACTCGAGGTAGGGCCGCACGTCGTCGAGCGCCGAGCGCACCCTTGTCTCCACGGGAACCGGATGAAGGCCGTGCAGAATCATCAGCTGCGACACGAGCTCGTCGTCACACATAGCGTCGGCGCCATCCACGCGCTCGAGGATCCGGCGGAGTGCCTCGCCGTAGAGATCGAGAAGGGCGGCAACCACATCCGTCGCCTTCTCGCGCGCATCGGCATCGGGCAGAGACTCGATCTCCTCGAGGAGACCCTCGATCCGCGCGACCTGTCGACGCTCGTCCATGCCCGGCCTAGCCGTGCTGGCCGAACATCGGCGAGTGCACGGTCTTGAGCGTCTTGCCCTTGCCCAGGTACATGTGCACGCCGCACGGCAGGCACGGGTCGAACGACCGGACGGCACGCATGATGTCGATGCCGCGGAAGTCGTCCGGGCCGGCCTCCTCGAAGATCGGCTGTCCCATCACCGCGTCCTCGTAAGGACCCGGCGTGCCGTAGGAGTCCGTCGGGCTGCCGTTCCACGGAGTGGGCGGGTACGGGTGGTAGTTGGCGATCTTGCGGTCGCGGATCACGAGGTGATGCGACAGCACGCCGCGGACCGCCTCGTGGAAGCCGCAGCCGATGGCCTCGTCCGGCACGTCGAAGTCCTCGAACACCTTCGTCACGCCATTGCGTAGCTCGGTGAAGGCGCGGTCGAGGAAGTACAGCGCCATGCCGGCCGAGTAGGCGACGAAGTAGATGCGGGCGCGGTCCCTCTCGATCGCGTTCGACCACTGCGGGATGCGCCACTCGATCACCTGCTCGGGCGTGTTCGGAGTCTTCGGCAGGCTGATCTGGACGCTCTGCCCGGTGGCCTTCACGAACGGCGTGTCCACCTTGTTCGCGAGCGCCGTGGCCCACAGCCGGGCGAGCGCGCCACCGCCGGTGTCGAGAGCCAGGTAGTCGCCGGTGCGCTTGTCGTACCAGCGCGGGCTCATCACCCAGGAGTAGTTGCCGCCCTCGAGGTCACGCTTCTGCGGCCTCGGGATCGTGGTCTGGTTCCAAGGGTGGCGCTTGTCCACCGGGTTGCCGAGCGGGTCCTGCGCCACGAACGTCTCCTCGTTCGCCCAGTCCTCGTAGTAGGAGGAACCGAGCAGGATGCGAATCCCGAGGTTGATGTCCACCAGATCGTGGGTCACGAGCTCGCCGTCCACGACCACACCCGGGGTGACGAACATCTCGTTCCCCCAGTGGTTCATGTTCCGGTAGTCGTAGTCCACGTGGTCCGGGTTGTTGAACGCGCCCCAGCAGCCGAGGAGGATCCGGCGCCTGCCCACCTCCTCGTAGCCCGGCATGGCCTCGTAGAAGAAGTCGAACACGTCGTCGTTCATGGCGACGGCCTTCTTGATGAAGTCGAGGCAGCGGAGCAGCCGGCTGAGGTAGTCCGTGAAGAGCGTGGGCGTGGCCACGGTGCCGACGCCGCCCGGGTACACGGTCGAGGGGTGCACGTGGCGCCCCTCCATCAGGCAGATCATCTCCCGCCCGATCCGGCTCATGTGCAGCGCTTCCTTGTACGTCTCCCCGGTGAACGGGTTGTAGGAGCGCATGATGTCGCCAATCGTGCGGTAGCCGTGAAGCTCCGCGTGAGGGGCTTCCGCCTTCTCGGCCTTCTGCCAGACGCTCGGGTTGGTGGCCCTCACCATCTCCTCGCAGAAGTCCACGAACACCAGGTTGTCCTGGAAGATGATGTGGTCGAAGATGTACTCGGCCGCCTCGCCGAGGTTCACGATCCATTCTCCGAGCGGCGGCGGCTTCACGCCGTACGCCATCTGCTGCGCGTAGCACGAGCACACGGCGTGGTTGTCACCGCAGATGCCGCAGATCCGGCTGGTGATGAAGTGCGCGTCGCGCGGGTCCTTGCCCTTCATGAACACGCTGTAGCCGCGGAACAGCGATGACGTGCTCTTGCACGTGACCACCTCGCGGTTGTCGAAGTCGATCTTCGTGTAGATGCCGAGATTCCCGACGATGCGCGTGATCGGGTCCCACGACATGTCGACGAGCTTGCCCGCCTCCGGAGTGACTCTCTCTCGTACGGCCATCAGGTCCTCCTCCCGTCAGTTCTTCCAGCGGGGCTCGTAGCCGGTCGTCAGCGCGTCACGGTTGTGCCGCCACTTCGGCTCCTTGTTCATGGTCTTGTTGGTGATGCCGCGCAGCTTCCGGATGAACGGTCCGTACACGCCTTCGATCGCGGACGAGAGACCGCCCCCGGGAGGCGCGTCCATGAACGGCATGAACTTGTCCGGGAAGCCCGGCATCGTGCAGCCGATGCAGATGCCGCCCACGTTGGGGCAGCCCCCAATGCCCGCCATCCAGCCGCGCTTCGGCACGTTGCAGTTCACCACCGGCCCCCAGCAGCCGATCTTCACCTGGCACTTCGGCGAGTTGTAGTCGTGGGCGAAGTCGCCCTGCTCGTAGTAGCCCGCGCGGTCGCAGCCCTCGTGCACCGTCTTGCCGAAGAGCCATTGCGGCCGCAGCTGGTCGTCGAGCGGGATCGTCGGCGCCAGCCCGGCGGCCTGATACAGCAGCCACGTGAGCGTCTCCATGAAGTTCTCCGGCTGCACCGGGCAGCCGGGCACGTTCACCACCGGCAGCCCGCCCGCGGAGCGGAAGTCCCAGCCGAGGTAGTCGGCCAGCCCCATGCAGCCCGTGGGGTTGCCGGCCATCGCGTGGATGCCGCCGTAGGTGGCGCAGGTGCCTATCGCCACCACGCCCCACGCCTTGGGCGCCAGGCGGTCGATCCACCAGTTCAGCGTGAGCGGCTCGCCCGTGGCTTCGTCGTTGCCGAACGAGGTCCAGTAGCCGTCGCCATTGATCTTCTCGTTCGGGATAGAGCCCTCGATCACGAGCACGAAGGGAGCGTCGAGCCGGTCGTTCACGGCATCGCGGAACGGGCGCAGGAACTCCTCGCCGCCGAGTGTGGGGGAGAGCACCTTGTTGTGCAGGTTGACCTTGGGAAGGCCGGGAATCGCTCCGAGCGCCACGTCCTCGATTCCGGGCTGCCCCGCGGCGGTGATCGAAACCGAGTCGCCGTCGCAGCTCATGCCCTCCGAAATCCAGAGGATGTGAACCTCGTCCACGCCGCTGGGCGTGGTCGCCTCAGCCGTCATCTCGTCCCTCCTGTCGTAGTCAGGGCCTCCTCGAGCTCCAGCGCTTCCACGAGCAGCTCCTCTCCGCGAGTCACTTCAAAGTCGAGCCCGCCGCAGCGGGAGCAGCGGAAGGGGAATTCCGCGAGTGCGTTCTCTCTTCCGCAGCCACGGCACACACCCGCCGCCGACACCTCCTCGATCTCGAGCGCCGCGCCCTCCACCGGCGTGCCTTGCGCCACCAGCTCGAACGCAAACTCGAGCGCCGAGGGCACCACCTGGCGCAGGTGGCCCACCTTCAGCTCCACCTTGGACACGCGCCGGTCACCTGCGTTGGCGGCCGCAATCCGCACTATCGCCTCGGCAATGGAGAGCTCGTGCATGCTCGCCTCAGCAGATCCTCGGGAGGGGATCGCCCACCAGCATGTCCATCACGCGGCGCCCGCCGAAGCCGGTTTCCACGAGCACCATCCCGGGTGGGTCGCTTTTCACCTCGCCCACCTCGGCCGCCTCCTCGCAGCCGCGCACGCAGCGCAGCGCGGCGAGCGCTTGGTCCGCGTGCTCCGCGGCCACAAACGCCACGAGCACCCCCTCGTTCGCCACATAGAGCGGATCGAGCCCGAGGATCTCGGCCGCGCCCGCCACGGCCGGGTGCACCGGCACGGCCGCCTCGCGTAGCACCATCGCCACGCCGGAGGCGCGGGCCAGCTCGTTGAGGACGGACGCCACGCCGCCTCGGGTGGCGTCGCGCATGCAGTGCAGCGAGTGTCCCGCCGCGTCCAGCAGCGCGTCGGCCGCCGGCCACAGCGAGCGGGTGTCCGAGCTGATGTCCGCGTCCAGCTCGAACTCGCCGCGGCTCAGCATGATCGCCATCCCGTGGTCGCCCACCCGCCCGGACACGATCACGCGGTCACCCGGACGGATGGAGGCGGTGGACAGCGCGGCGCGCGGATCGATCGTCCCGATGCCGGTGGTGCAGATGTACATCGAGTCGGCGTGTCCCCGCTCCACGACCTTGGTGTCGCCGGCCACCACCTCCACCGCCGCCGTTCGGGCGGCGCCCGCGATCGCCTCGATCTCGGATCGGAGCTCGTCCGCCGGCAGGCCCTCTTCGAGCACCAGCGAGAGCGTGAGCGCCCGCGGCCGTGCGCCCGACACGGCGAGGTCGTTCACCGTGCCGTTCACCGCGAGCTCGCCGATGGAGCCGCCGGGAAAGCGGATCGGCTTCACCACGAAGCTGTCGGTGGTGATCGCGACGCCCAGCTCGGGAAGGGCGCCAGCGTCGCCGAGCTGCTCAAGCGTCTCGGACGCGAACGCTGGCGCGAACAGCCCTTCGATCATGCTCTGCGTCGCCTTCCCGCCCGCTCCATGGGCCATCGTCACGCGCTCGTCGCGGAACTTCGCGCGCTTGCCGCGAGCGGTCTCGATGATCCGAAGGGTGGCCTCCTCGGTTCTCACACGGCCGCCTTCTCGCGCGCGAAGCGGCCGAAGTTGTAGTAAGCGGCGCAGGCGCCCTCGGACGAGACCATGCAGGTGCCGATCGGCCGCTCCGGCGTGCACGCCGTGCCGAACACCTTGCACTCCCACGGCTTGATCACGCCCTTCAGCACCTCGCCGCACTGGCACGCCTTGGGGTCGGCCACGCGCACTCCCGGCACGCCGAAGCGCAGCTCGGCGTCGAGGTCCGCGTACGCGTCCGACAGCTTGAGCCCGCTCTGCGAGATGAAGCCGAGCCCGCGCCACTCGAAGTGCGGTCTCAGCTCGAACACCTCGGCCATCACCTCCAGCGCCCGCAGGTTGCCCTGCCAGGGCACCACCCGCTTGTACTGGTTCTCCACCGCGCAACGGCCCTCGTCGAGCTGCGCGAGGATCATCCGGATCGCGTGCAGGATGTCGAGCGGCTCGAAGCCCGCGATCACCACCGGCTTCCCGTAGTCGGCCGGGATGAACTCGAACGGCCGCGCGCCCACCACGGTGGACACGTGGCCCGGGCCGACGAAGCCATCGAGGCGAAGGTCAGGCGAGTCGAGCAGCGCGCGCAGCGGCGGCACGATCGTCACGTGGTTGCACATGCAGGAGAAGTTCCGCACCCCCTCGGCGCGGGCGCGCTTGAGCGTGAGCGCCGTGGATGGGGCGGTGGTCTCGAAGCCGATGGCGAAGAACACGACCTCGCGCTCGGGATTGGCCTTCGCGATCCGAAGGGCGTCGAGCGGCGAATAGACCATCCGGATGTCAGCTCCGGCGGCCTTCGCCTCCAGCAGGCTCCCGTTCGACCCGGGCACACGCATCATGTCGCCGAAGCACGTGAAGATCACGCCGGGCTCGTGGGCGATGGCCATCCCGTCGTCCACACGGCCCATCGGGATCACGCACACCGGGCAGCCCGGTCCGTGAACCAGCTCGACGTTCTCCGGAAGCAGGTCGTCGACGCCGTACTTGTAGATCGAGTGGGTGTGTCCCCCGCACACCTCCATGAACTTGTAGTGCCGCCCTGGCTCCACGGCCGCGAGGATCTCCGCGGCGAGGGCTCGGCCAAGCTCGGCGTCGCGAAACTCGTCGACGAATCTCATAGGCGCACCAGGCCCACGCCCGCATGGACGAGCAGCGAGTCGCCCGGCGCCACCGGATCCAACAGGGCGATCTCCACCGACTCCTTCCACCCGCTCTCGCTCTCGCAGAGCGCCAGGCCGCGGGCGTCATCCACCGCAATGACGGTCATCGGCACGCCCTCGTCGCTACACGTGATGCAGTGGCCGGCGTGGCAGTCGAGCGTCACTCGATCACGCTCGCCTTCAGCTCCTCGAGCTCCTGCTCGTACTCGGCGCCCATCTGCTCGAGCAGCATGCGCGTGGCGCGAGCCTCGTGCTCGTCGATCCGCGAGATCGCGAAGCCCACGTGAATCAGCACCCAATCGCCTGGGGCCACCGGGCCGTCGGACTCGAGCAGCGCCACGTTGATCGTGCGCCGCACCCCCGCCACCTCGACCTGCGCGAGGCGGTTTTCGGGGTCGACGATCTCGGCGATCTGTCCCGGAATCGCCAGACACATGGCGGACCACGCTACGCCCGCACAGGGCCGCTCACCAGGCGGTGAGTTGATTCCCAACGTTGGGTTTCAACAAGCGAGATTTTGGGTCTAGCCTGTGTGCACCTGCCAGCAATCGAGGGACGCCTGATGGCTGCACGGCAGCGTCTGCGTAACTGCAACCGGGCATCGTGGGAGGAGCTCGCGGCAGCCCCTGAGCCGAGGGGCGCGCGTCTTCTGGACCTTGACCCGGAGCTTGGCGTGCGGGTGCCGGCCGAGCAACAGACTCAGGCGCGTGCTGCGCTCGTGGCTCGCACGATGACCATCCAGCGGGGGCGCTGGGAGCCGCCTGCCGCGGTCGACCCTCGCCATCTCGGCTTCCTCGTGCTCGGCGGGCTGCTGGCTCGAGACGTCGTTCTGGCCGGCACCACGTCCACCGAGCTGTTCGGAGAGGGCGACCTGCTGCACCCGCTCACGACCATCGGCGACGACTCGCTGCTTCGGCACCGCGTGGTGTGGCACGTGCTCGAGCCGGTGAAGATCGCCGTCCTCGACGAGCATTTCTCCCGCTCGGTGCTCGCCTGGCCGCAGGTGATGCGGATGCTGCTGGAGCGCGCTCTCCGGTGCGTCCGGCGAAGCTCGATTCACGCGGCGTTGCTGCAGCTGAGCCCAGTGGAGACGAGGCTGCTCGTGCTGTTCTGGTTCCTGGCGGAGCGCTGGGGCCGGGTCACGCCGCTCGGCGTGCGGCTGCGCCTGAAGCTGTCTCACGAGACGCTCGGCCAGCTTGTGGGCTGTCAGCGTGCTTCGGTGACCACGGCCCTGGGGCATCTCGCTTCCAGCGGTGTGGTGGTTCGCCGCAGCGACCGGACGTGGCTGCTCGTGGGCGCGCCGCCCGACGAGATGGCGGCCGTCCATCTGAGCGCGGGGTTGGCGCTGTCGGGCGGAACGCCGGCGGCGTAGCTAACGCTCGATCGGGAAGCCGAGCTTCTCCCAGGTGCCCACCCCGCCGTCCACCACGTGGATCACCTCGCCGGCCCCGTGCGCCTTCAGCAGGCTCGCCCCCACCGCGCTGCGCTGACCGGACGCGCAGATCACCGCCACCGGCTTCGACGGGTCGATCCCATCAGGCATCTCGTCGATGTCGTGGTACGGCTTGTGTACGGAGTCCGGGATGTGCCCCTCGTCCCACTCGGTCTTCTCGCGCACGTCCAGCACCTGCAGCGAGCCGTCGCGCTCGTGCAGCTCGCGCACGTCGATGCGCTCCACGCTGTGGGTGTCGCGCTTCTCCGCGCGCCACGAGGTCATGCCTCCGTGCAGGTAGCCGCCGAGGTTGCGCACGCCCACCGCCACCGCCAGCCGTGCCGCGAGCCGGCCGTCGTCGTCATCGCGGCCAACGAACACGATCTCCTGCTCCGGGTCGGCGATCCATGCGAGCTTCGTGCCAAAGCCGGCGCGCAGCATCGTGTTCGATACGGCGCCGGGGATGTGCGCATCGTCGAACTGGAGGTCCGTGCGAACGTCGACGATCAGCGCACCGTCCGCCTGGCGCTGCTCGAGCTGGCGCGGGGTGAGCGGCATCAGCTCCACGCCGTCCGTGACGAGCGGGCCGCGGTTCATCTCCACGATGTTCTTGAAGTTCGGCGGCTGGGGAGGGAGGCTGCCGGTGGCGCGCTCCACGAACGCGTTCTCGTCCTCCTCCTGCAACAGGTCGTTGTTGCGCGACTCGTAGCCGATCGTGGAGGACACCTTCATGTCCATCCCGGGACCGCCGCACAGCGAGCCGCCCAGGTGCCCGGGCCACACCTCCGTGTCACCCGGGAGCGCCAGCAGCTTCTCGTGGAGGCTGTGGAAGATCGCGTGAGCGCCCTCGCTCTTGTCGACGGCGAGATCAGGCCGGGCGATGTCGCCGACGAACAGCGTGTCGCCGGTGAGCACCGCCCACGGCTCGTCGGCGCGCTCGGTGTCGATCAGCGCAAAGGCGGTGTGCTCGGGCCGATGGCCGGGCGTGTGGATGGCGCGGATGCGCACCGATCCCAGCTCGATCTCCGTGCCGTCCTCGAACGGCTCGTGCTCGTAGGCCACGCCGGCGTCCTTGTACACGTGGATGGTCGCGCCCGTGGCCGCGGCCAGACGGCCGTGACCTGACACGTGGTCCGCATGGTTGTGCGTCTCGAGAATGTGCTCGATGCGCACGCCCAGATAGCTCGCCAGCTCGAGGTACTCGTCGATCTCAAAACGAGGGTCGATCACCGCCGCCACCCCAGCGTCGTCGTCGCCGACGAAGTACGACGCGCAACCGAGGTCGTCATGCACGATCTGGCGGAAGATCACGAGGCGTACTCTACGGCCAAGTGGCCCGCGATTTCACAACTCTTCCGGATGGCCTGCCGGTTCCAGAGGACGACGGCGCGGCCGATCACCTGCCGGGCATGGAAATGCCGGACCTGCGTCTGCCCTCCACATCGGGCGCGGACATCTCCGTGCGCCAGCCCGGCACGCTCGTCCTCTACGTCTACCCGCGCACCGGTAGACCGGGCGAGCCGCTGACGCCCGGATGGGACGACATCCCCGGCGCGCGCGGCTGCACGCCGGAATCGTGCGCGTTCCGCGACCTGAACGCGGAGTTCGAACGCGCCGGCGCTCGCCTCCACGGCCTCTCCACGCAGAGCCTCGAGGACCAGCACGAATTCGCCGAACGGGTGGGGCTGCCGTACGCGATCCTGAGCGATCCGCAGCTCGAGCTGGCGAGGGCACTGGACCTTCCCACCTTCGACACCGCCGGCATGACCCTCTACAAGCGCCTCACCCTGATCGCGCGCGAGGGCCGCATCCAGCACGTCTTCTATCCGGTGTTCCCGCCGGACCGTCATGCCGCGGACGTGCTGGCGTGGCTCGAGGGTGAGAAAACGCGTTGAGCGGGTAGATTCCCGCACGCAAAATGACGCGCGCCCACCGGATCGCGAACCTGATCGTCGTCGTCGTGCCGTTCCTGTGCTTCCTCGCCGCGCTCGTGCTGCTCTGGAATGAGTTCGTCGGCTGGACGCAGCTCACGGTGATGGTGGTGATGTACTGGCTCACCGGGCTCGGCATCACGGTGGGCTTCCATCGCCTCTTCACGCACCGCTCCTTCGACACCTCGCGCCCGGTGCGCTACCTGTTCGCCGTGCTCGGATCGATGGCGGTCGAGGGGCCGGTGATCACCTGGGTGGCGGATCACCGCAAGCACCATGCCTTTGCCGACGAGGAGGGCGACCCGCACAGCCCGCACACCACCCATGGCAGCGGGCCGTTCGCGACGGTCCAGGGCCTCTGGCACGCGCACATCGGCTGGATGTTCGAGGGCGCGGGACGCGCGGAGAAGATGCGCTTCGCCCCCGACCTGATGAAGGACCGCGGGCTGCGCGCGATCAGCGCGGGTTTCTTCCCCCTGATGTTCCTCAGCCTGGTGATTCCGTTCGCGCTCGGCTACGTGATCGGCGGCTCTCTCGAGGACGCGCTGCTCGGCCTCCTGTGGGGTGGCGCCGTGCGGATCTTCCTGCTCCATCACGTCACCTGGAGCATCAATTCCGTCTGCCACTTCTTCGGGCGCCGGCGCTTCCACACCACGGACAAGTCCACCAACGTCGCGTGGCTGTCCGTGCTGTCGTTCGGCGAGGCCTGGCACCACAACCACCACGCCTTTCCCACGTCCGCGCGGCACGGCCTGCGCTGGTGGGAGCTCGCGCTCGACCCGGGCGGGCTGCTGATCACGGCGATGGAGAAGCTCGGCCTCGTGTGGGACGTGGTGAAGATCAGTCCCGAGCGTCAGCTTCAGAAGTCTCTTGTGACGGCCGCCGCACCCGCAGCAGCCCAACGGGCTCCTTGATCCCCTTGAAGCGCCGGATGCCGGCCTTCGACCAGCTGTAGTCGCCGTTCGCCTCCTCGCGCACCTCGTTCGTGGCGAGCACAGCCCCGGGGCGCGCGTATGCGGTCACGCGGCTCGCGAGGTTCACGGGGCGGCCGTACCAATCGCCGGCGCGCCCGAGTCCCTCGCCGTAGGCCATGCCCACTCGCAGCTGCGGGAAGTCCTCCCCGAGCTCGGAGCAGCGCTCGAGCAGGGAGAGGGCGGTGTCGAGCAGCGGATCGGTCTCGCGCGGGCTCACGAGCATCACGGCGTCGCCGATGGTCTTCACGAGGCGCACGGGCGGCACGGCCGCCTCCAGCGCGAGGTCGGTGAGCCGGCCCGCCACCTGGCCGAGCTGCACGGCGTCGACGTCCTCGCCGAGCCGGGTGAAGTCCACGAGGTCGGCGAAGCACACGGCGATGGGGGTGGACCCGCCGAGGCTCCCGGCCGCGATGTCCGCGCGGCTCACCACCACCCGCTTCGCGCGCTCGCGCTCATGGAGGTTGAGCACGTGCAGGATCAGCGGCTCGAGCTCGGGCTCGAGCGCGCGCGTGATCTGCACGTAGCGGAGGCCGAAGTCCCGCTCCGTGTCGCCCGGCTTGCCGAGCGTCTGCACCGCCACGTCACTGATCGTGGCCGCCACGCGAGCCATCGAGTCGCCCAGCACCCGGCACACCTCGAGCACGGTCTCCTCGCTGAACCCCGCGTCGAGGAACACGTTGATCGTGCGCGCCGCCTCCACGTCCGCATCGGTGTACACCGCCTCGTCTGGCTCCGCGAGGGCGAGGCCGAGGGCGCGGAAGAGCTGGTCCTGAAACTCATGACTCAGGCCGGATCGCTCCGCCACCTCGGCCGGGGTGTACTTGCCCTCGCCCGCCAGCAGGCGCTCCAGGGGGAGAAACGCGAGCCGGTCCTCCGCCACGGCGCGCTTGAGCTCGTCCAGCGAAGCGCCGTCGGCCACCAGCTCCTCGAGCAGCTGGCGGCGCGCCTCTCGCTCCTCGCCTTCAACGCCCTGAAGAAGGCCCTCAGCCTCGAAGTCGATCGCTTCCGCCACGGTCTACTGTACGCTTGTGTTTACCACTATGGGGGACGTGAGGCCACTCAGTGCCGAGGGGCAGATCAGGCGCCTGCCGCGGGGCCCGCACCGGCTCGCGCGTGAGGAGGTGCTTGCCTCGCAGCGTGCGCGCATGCTTGAAGCGATGGCCCACGCAGTGGCAGCCAAGGGCTACTCGGCCACCACGGTAGCGGACGTGGTGGGCGGAGCGGGCGTTTCGCGCAAGACGTTCTACGAGCACTTCCAGGACAAGGAGGACTGCTTCCTCGCGGCGTTCGACGGCGGGGTGGAGATTCTTGTGAACGCGGTGGAGCGCGCCACGCTCGAGGCGGAGGGCGAGTGGCGCGACCACATTCGCGCCGGCGTGCGCGCGTACCTCGCCACGCTCGCCGCGGTGCCGGACTTCGCGCGCACCTTCCTGGTGGAGGTGCTAGCCGCCGGCCCGCGCGCGCTCGAGCGCCGGGGAGAGGTGCACCGGCGCTTCGCGGAGCTGCTCAAGGCGCTCCACGAGAGCTACCGGGCCGACCATCCAGAGGAGATTCCGCAGCTGCCGGACGAGGTGTTCATCGCCACCGTAGGCGCGGTGAACGAGCTCGTGTCCGACCGGGTGCGAAGCGGCCGGACGGCGGACCTGCCCGAGCTCGAGCCGGTGATCAGCTACCTGCAGATCGCGTTCCTGGCGGGTCATGGTCAGGCGGAGCGCGTGCTCCATGGCGAGTGAGCGCGCCTCCGCGCCGGACCCGCCGGTGGACCTGCCGGAGGGCCGGCTCATTCGAGTGCCGGGCCTCGGCGAGCTGTTCGTCCGGGACACCGGGGGAAACGGGCCGCCGGTCCTGCTGCTGCACGGGTGGATGTTCCCGAGCGACCTCAACTGGTTCCGTGTGTACAAGCCGCTGGCGGACGCCGGCTATCGAGTGCTCGCGCTCGACCACCGCGGGCATGGCCGTGGCCTGCGCGCTGACGAGCCGTTCACGCTCACAGGCTGCGCCTCGGACGCCGCAGCGCTCCTGAAGGAGCTGGACCTCGCTCCCGCGATCGTCGTGGGCTACTCGATGGGTGGCCCGATCGCGTCGCTGATGGCGCGGGACCACCCGGAAGCCGTGGCGGCGCTGGTGCTCTGCGCCACCGCGCGCGAGTGGAAGGACCCGCGCATGAAGGCGCTCTGGAGCGGCATGGGGCTGTTGAGGCTGCTGCTCGGCGCATTCCCCCACCAGTCGTGGCGATGGGGATTGCGGCGGGCGGGCTTCCCGGACAGCCCGGTGACGTCGTGGGTGGCCGCTGAGCTTTCGCGCGGGAGCGCGCGCGACATCGCCGAGGCCGGCCGCGAGATCGGCCGCTTCGACAGCCGCACCTGGATAAAGCACCTGGGAGTGCCGGCGGCCGTGGTGGTGACCACGCGCGACAGCGCCGTGCCGCCTCGCAAGCAGTACGAGCTCGCGGAGTCGCTCTCGGCTCCCACGTTCGAGATCGCCTGTGATCATTCGGGCGTGACCGTGAAGGGCGAGCAGTTCTGCGCGGTGCTCCTCGAGGCACTCGCCTCGGTAGCGGCACGCGCAAAGCGGGTAGCTGCCTGATGATGCTCCGCGCGATCACAGCCCACGAGCTGCCCAAGCCGCGCTTCCGCGGCGTGTCGCACCAGTACGCGTTCTTCGCGTCCCTGATCACTGGCGCGGTGCTCGTGCTCGTGGCGCCCACGCGCAAGGCCACCACCGCGGCGGCCATCTACGCGGCGTCCGTGTCCGGCCTGTTCGGCGCCAGCGCGCTGTACCACCGCATCACCTGGCGGCCCGCCACGCGGCGCTGGATGCGGCGGCTCGACCACTCGATGATCTTCGTGCTCATCGCGGGCACCTACACGCCCTTCGGCCTCCTCGTCCTCCATGGCCCGCTCGCCAGCGTGGTGCTGGCGGTGGTGTGGGGAGGCGCGCTCGCGGGGGTCGCGCTCAAGCTCGCCTGGGTGGATGCCCCCAAGTGGCTGATGGCGGGGATCTACCTCGCGCTCGGGTGGGTGGGTGCGGCCACGATGCCGCAGCTGATGTCGCGCGCCGGAGTCGGCGCGGTGGCGCTGCTCGCCGTGGGTGGGGTGCTCTACAGCGCGGGAGCCGTGATCTACGCGCTGCGGCGGCCGGACCCGAGCCCGAGGGTGTTCGGCTACCACGAGATCTTCCACGTGCTCGTGATCGCCGCCGCGGCCGCGCACTACGCCGCGATCGCCGGCTACGCGCTCCCGGCGGGAGGCTGATGGACGTCTTCCGCACGCCGGACGAGCGCTTCGAGAACCTGCCCGGCTACGACTTCGAACCGCACTACGCGGAACTGCACGGCCTGCGGCTGCACTGGGTGGACGAGGGGGAGGGGGAGCCGATCGTCTGCTTCCACGGCGAGCCCACCTGGTCCTACCTCTACCGCAAGATCCTGCCGCCGCTCGTGGCCGGCGGCTACCGGGTGATCTGCCCGGACTACGCCGGCTTCGGCCGCTCGGACAAACCCACCGAGCGCGAGTGGTACACGTACGACCGCCACGTGGAGTTGATCACGCAGCTCCTCGCGGGGCTCGACGTCCAGGGCGCCACCGTGGTGGTTCAGGACTGGGGCGGCCCCATCGGCCTGCGCTGGGCGATGGAGAACCCCGAGCGCGTGGCGAGGCTCGTGATCCTCAACACCGGCCTCTTCACGGGGCGCGTGAGCAAGGGCTTCATGGCGTGGCGCGACTTCGCCGAGCGCAACCCGGACCTGCCGGTGGGCTTCGTCGTCGGCGGCGCCACCGCCACGGACGTGCCGGAGGACGTGGTGGCCGCCTACGAGGCCCCGTTCCCCACCCCCGAGTCGAAGGCGGGCGCGGCGCAGTTCCCGCTGATCGTGCCGACCTCCGACGAGATGGCCGGCGCTGCCGAGATGCGTGCGGTGTCCGACGCGCTGTCGCGCTGGGACCAGCCCGCGCTGGTGGCCTTCTCCGACAGCGATCCCGTGTTCCCGTTCCCGCGCTCCGGTGAGGTGTTCACGTCGCTGATCCCCACCGCCGGGGAGCAGGTGAGGATCGAGAACGCCGCCCACTTCCTCCAGGAGGACCAGGGCGAGCGGATAGCGGAGGAGATGCTCCGCTTCATGGCGTGTTGAGCACGCCCGGTCCCGAGTTCTTCAACGAGGCGAGCGCCGGCCGGCTGCCGGGGCTGTTCGGACTCGAGGTCCTGCGGGTGGAGCCGGGGGAGATCGAGGCTCGCTTGGAGCTGCGGGCGGAGTTCATGGCGCCGAACGGCTTCCTGCACGCCGGGACGGTGGTGTCGATGGCGGACACCTGCTGCGGCTACGGCTGCATCGCGGCGCTGCCCGAGGGGAAGATGGGGTTCACCACCTCGGAGCTCAAGTCGAACTTCCTGCGCTCCGCCGGGCCGGACGACGTGCTCGTCTGCGTGGCGCAGCTGGCCCACGGCGGCCGGACCACGCAGGTGTGGGACGCGACGGTGCGGCGGGAGTCCGACCTCAAGGTGCTGGCGCTGTTTCGCTGCACGCAGTACCTGCTGGCCGCGCAGTGACGCGGCACGAACGGCAGCAATAAGCGTGCGGGCCCATGCGTTGGGACTTACCCATGTATGACATGGGCAACATCCAACGCGTGGCTGGCAAGGTGCTGCAACCGTTTGCAGTCCGTCTCGGCGAGGACCCGCTTGACATCAGGCCCGCCCTTCTGCAAACGTTTGCAGAAGGTTGACGGCGGACACGGCCACGTTGCTCGACGGCTACGGCCGCATGCTCCTCCTGCGCTATTTCGAGGAGGCCATGCAGCGCCTGTTCCTGCGCGGGGAGATCCACGGAACCGTGCACCTCTACACGGGGCAGGAGGCGGTGTCAGTGGGAGTGTGCGCCGCGCTCGAGCAGGGCGATCAGGTGGCCGCCACCTATCGCGGCCACGGCGCCGCGCTTGCCAAGGGCACCGAGCCGGAGGCGCTCGCAGCCGAGCTGATGGGACGCGACACCGGCGCCTGCGGCGGCCGCGCCGGCTCGATGAACGTGATCGACCTCGACCACGGGCTGCTTGGTTGCTTCGGCATCGTGGGCGGCAGCATCGCCACGGCCACGGGCGCCGCGCTCACCGCCCAGCGCGAGGGGCGCGTGGTGGTGGCCTTCTTCGGCGATGGCGCCGCCAACCAGGCGTACTTCCACGAATGCCTGAACTTCGCGCAGGTGATGCACCTTCCGGTGGTCTTCGTGTGTGAGAACAACGGCTACGGGGAGTTCACGCCGATGGCGCAGGTGACCGCGGGAGGAGACATCGCTGCGCGCGCAGCCACCTACGGGATGCCGTCCGGCAAGGTGGACGGCAACGACCTCGAGGCAGTGATCGGCGCCGCCACGCAGGCGGTGAACGGCGCCCGGGCAGGTGACGGCCCGTCGTTCATCGAGGCGCTCACCTACCGCCACCTCGGCCACTCCAAGTCAGACCCTGGCGCGTACCGCCCCGAGGGCGAGCTCGACAGCTGGCTTCAGCGCGACCCCATCGTTCTCCTCCGCGGGCGGCTCTCCGCACAGCACGGCGTGGAGGACGAGCAGCTCGACGCGGTGGAGCGCGAGACGCAGGAGCGGATCAACCACGCGATCGAGGCGGCCCTCGAAGCGCCGTATCCGGACCCCGACGCGCGCCCCGCAACGGAGTACGCGCCATGAGCCTGGAGTTCCGCGACGCGATTCGCGATGCCCTCGCCGAGGAGCTCGAGCGCGACGAGCGCGTGGTGTTCTTTGGCGAGGACGTGGCGGCCGCGGGCGGCGTGTTCGCCGTCACGGGCGGGCTCGCCGAGCGGTTTGGCCCGGGGCGCGTGTTCGACACTCCCATCTCCGAGCTGGCACTCGCGGGTGCGGCGTTCGGAAGCGCCATAACCGGGCTCCGCCCCGTGATCGAGATCATGTTCGGCGACTTCATGACGCTCGCGATGGACTCGCTCGTGAACCAGGCGTCGAAGTTCTGGTACCTGTCGAACGAGCAGGCGAGTGTGCCGCTCGTGGTCCGCTGTGCGGTGGGCGCCGGCGGGCGCTTTGGCGCGATCCACTCGCAGACTCCGGCCGCCTGGTACCTCGGGGTGCCGGGGCTGAAGATCGCCTGCCCGGCTTTCCCCGGAGACGCAAAGGCGATGCTGAAGGGGGCGATTCGGGACAACAACCCTGTGTTGTTTCTCGAGCACAAGCGCCTCTACTCCTTGAAGCAAGAGGTCGCAGGTCGCGCGTCGCAGGTTGCAGAGCTCGGGTCCGCGCGTGTGGTTCGGGAGGGGCGCGACCTCACGATCGTCGCTGTCATGAAGGGGGTTCATGACGCGCTGGCGGCCTCCGGGACACTGGCGGAGGAGGGGATCGACTGCGAAGTGGTCGACCTCCGCTCGTTACGGCCGCTCGACCTCGGCACCGTCCTCGAATCGGTCAGCCGGACCAACCGGCTGCTCGTGGTGGAGGAGGGGCCGCGCCTGGGAGGCCACGGGGCGGGCCTCCTGGGCGCGGTGGCCGAGGCGGCTCTCGAGGATCTCGACGACGCCTGGCTGCTCGCCACGGACGACACACCGATTCCGTACAGCCCGCCGCTCGAGGACGCCTTCCTGCCGGGCGCGGAGACGATCGCCCGCTCCGTTCGCGCACGCCTTGGAGTGGGGGCGATCACGTGACGCGCACATACGGCCTGAACAGCGTGGACTGGGAAAAGCGGGTGGACGTGGACCGCCTGCGGCGCGAGCGGCTCGACCGCATCAAGACGCTGCTCGAGGAGTCGGAGATGGCGGCGCTGCTCTGCTTCGACATGGCGAACATCCGCTACATCACCGCCACGCACATCGGCACCTGGGCGATGGACAAGCTGGCCCGCTTCTCCCTCCTGCCGCGCGGCCACGAGCCGCTCGTGTGGGACTTCGGCTCCGCCGCTCGCCACCACGACCTCTACTGCCCCTGGCTGGATGGCCGCTCTCCCGCCGGGATCTCCACGATGCGCGGGGCGATGTCGCCAGAGAGCGGACGGGCGGAGGACGTGGCGGAGAAGATCGCGCGCGAGCTGAATGAGCGCGAGCTCACAGGCGCGCCCGTGGGCGTGGATGTGGTGGAGCCTCCGGTGATGTTCGCGCTCCAGCGCGCGGGAATCGAGGTGGTGGATGGTCAGCAGCTCATGCAGCGGGCGCGCGTGATCAAGACCCAGGACGAGATCACGCTGCTCGACACCGCCTGCATGATGGTCGACGCCGCGTACGACGAGCTCTACCGAGCTATGAAGCCGGGCATCCGCGAGAACGAATGCGTCGGCCTCGTGAACAAGGTGCTGTACGACATGGGCTCGGAGCACGTGGAGGGCGTGAACGCGATCTCCGGCGAGCGCTGCAGCCCGCATCCGCACGTCTACACCGACCGCGCGCTGCGTCCGGGCGACCCCGCCTACTTCGACATCCTCCATTCGTACATGGGCTACCGCACGTGCTACTACCGCACGTTCGCGGTGGGCAGCGCCTCACAGGCCCTGGTTGACGCCTACAAGGTCTGCCGCGAGCTGCTCGACCGCGCGATCGCCATGGTCCGGCCGGGCGTTACCACGGCCGAGGTGGCGAGCATATGGCCGCGCGCGCAGGACTTTGGCTTCCCGAGCGAGGAGGCGGCGTTCGCGCTCCAGTTCGGACACGGCGTGGGCCTCTCGATCTGGGAGAAGCCGATCATCAGCCGGCTTGTGTCGCTGGACCATCCGGAGACGATCGAGGAGGGGATGGTGTTCGCGCTCGAGACCTTCTGGCCGGCCTCGGACGGCTGGTCGGCAGCGCGTATCGAGGAACAACTGGTTGTGACGTCCGACGGTTGCGAGGTGATCACGCGCTTCCCAGCCGAGGATCTGATGATCACCGGACGCGGCGGCTACGAGACGGCGCACGGGCCCCTGGCCGGAGTGCGCGAGACGCAGTCCCAGCTCAACACCGAGTGGGGCGCGCCTACGCCTGCCGCGCGCGACGGGAGGGCGCCGGCGCGGTAGAGGCGCGCTGCACGAGCTCCACCGGCAGCACGATGTCCTCGCTGGGCGCCGAGCCGTCGCCCTCGATCCGCTCGAGCAGCAGCTCCGCCGCGCGTCTGCCCATCTCGTAGTGCGGGATGCGAACCGTCGTGAGCGGCGGGTTGAACTTGTCCGCGAACGGCATGTCGTTGAAGCCGACAACCGAGATGTCGCCGGGGCAGGAGAGGCCGCGCTCGGCGAGGACGTCGTAGCAGCCCAATGCCATCAGGTCGTTGCCCGCCACGAGCGCCGTGAACCTGGCGCCGGCGTGGAGGAGAGCGTGGAGCGATCGCGCGCCCTGCTCCTCGGTGAAGCCCTCGCCGAAGCTGATGAGCTCCGGGTCGGGCCCGAGGCCCACGCCGCGCAGGGCCGCCAGGAACGCCTCGTGCCGATCGGCGCCGGTGGCGAGCCACTGCGGTCCCGCCACGTGGGCGATCCGCTCGTGCCCGAGCGCCGCCAGATGCTCCACGGCCTGTCGCACGCCGCTCCGGTCGTCCGCCACCACCGCCGGCATTGCGTGGCTCAGCACGCGCCGGTTGATCAGCACCATCGGCATCTCGCCGGCCGCCTCCGCCAGCAGTCCGTCGTCGCGGGTGGCGGTGGCCGCGATGCAGCCATCGGCCAGGCGCGTGCGCATGGTCTCGAGCGCCGCGAGGGCTCGGTCGGGATTGTTGTCGGTGTTCGCGATCAGGGCGGTGAAGCCCGCCTCCGCGAGCGCGTCCTCGATGCCGCGCACCATCGGGGGAAACAGCGGGTTGGTGAGGTCCGGCAGCAGGACCGCGATCGTGAACGAGCGGTTGGTCTTGAGGCTGCGGGCGATCGGGTTGGGCGTGTAGCCGAGCTCCTCGGCGGCCGCCAGCACGCGCTCCGCGGTGGCGGCGTTGACCATGTGGCGCGTGCGGTCGCTCAGCGCGCGCGACACCGTGGCGGGATGCACGCCGGCCCGCTCAGCCACGTCGCTCAGCTTCACCGCTCCGGGGCTCATAAGAGAACGATTATCGGGACGCCACCGGCGCCACCGGCGCGCCGAGGTAGAGCGCGCCCACGCGCGGGTCGTCGAGCAGTTCGCGCCCCCGCGCCCGCAGCTTCACCACCCCGGCGTCCATCACCGCGCCCTCGTCCGCGATCTCGAGCCCGGCACGCGCGTTCTGCTCCACGAGCAGCACCGTGAGCCCACTCTCGTTCAGCCCGCGGATCGTGGTGAACACGCGCTGCCGAGCCTTCGGATCGAGCCCCATCGACGGCTCGTCGAGCATGATCAGCTTGGGATCGAGCATCAGCGCGCGGGCGAGCTCCACGGTCTTCTGCTCGCCGCCCGACAGCGAGCCGGCATGAGCGTTCCGCCGGTCGCGCAGGATGGGGAAGCGGTCGGCCACCTCCTCGATACGGCGCCTGGCCCGAGCGCGATCGCCGAGCACGTGGGCGCCCAGCAGCACGTTCTCCCACACGGTCATCTGCGGGAAGAGGCTGCGCTCCTGCGGCACGTGCACGATCCCCCGGCTCAGCACCTCGCGCGGCTTGAGCGAGACGATTGGCTCGCCGTCCACGGCGATGGAGCCGCTGCGGGGGTGCAGGAGCCCGGATATGGCCCGCAGGATGGTGGACTTGCCGGCGCCGTTCGGGCCGATCACGCACATCACGCTGCCCGGCTCCACCTCGAGGTTCACGCCACGCAGGATGTCGCCCTGCCCGTAGCCGGCCACCACCCCTTCGAGCTTGAGCGCGGTCACGAGCGGATCACGCCCCCAGGTACGCGTCGAGGACCGCGGGATCGCTCTGCACCTCGGCGGGCGGGCCCTGCTTGATCGTGGCGCCACGGTCGAGCACGATCACCGGATCGCACAGCCTCATCACGAGGTGCATGTCGTGCTCCACGATCAGGAAGGTGAGCCCGCGCGCGTGCAGCTCGCGGACGTGGAGCTCGATCTGCTCGACCATCACCGGGTTCACGCCGGCGGTGGGCTCGTCGAGGAGCACAAGCCGCGGCTCACCCATCAGCACCGTGGCGAACTCGAGCAGCTTGCGCTGACCGAACGACAATTCCGCGGCGGGCCGCTCCGCCAGCCGCTCGAGCCCGAACTCCTCGAGGAGCGAGAACGCCCGCTCCCGATTCCGCGCGGACACGTTGCGCCGCAGCAGCGTCCGCCATGGCTGGCTGATCGCCACGCTGAGGTTCTCGATCAGCGTGAGCCCCGGGAACACGCGCGCCTGCTGGAACGTGCGCGTGAGCCCGGCGCGGTACAGCCGCGTGGGGTCTGGCCGCTTCACGGTTCTGCCCGCGAAGGCCACCTCGCCCGAATCGGCGCGGAGGTAGCCGGTGATCATGTTGAAGGCGGTGGTCTTGCCCGAGCCGTTCGGGCCTATGAGCGCCGTGATCGTGCCCTCGTCCACCTGGAATGAGCAGCCGTCCACCGCCGCCACGCCGCCGAAGCGCTTGGTCAGGCCGCTCACTCCGAGCAGCGTCTCGCTCATGGCGCCATCCCTCCGGGAAGCGTGGCGGCGGGCGCGGAAGCCACCGCGCCCGGCGGTGCCTCCGCGCGGCCGCCGCGGCGGCGCGCAAGCTGGTCGCTGATCGACGGGATGATCCCGCGCGGCAGGAACAGCATGATGAGCAGGAACACAGACGCGTAGCCGAGCAGGTACAGCTCGCTCGCCCCGAGCTTGTAGGCCATGTACTGCTGCACGGGCACGAGGATGAAGGCGCCCACCGTGGGTCCCCAGACGGTTCCCTTGCCGCCCAGGAAAGCCATGAGCACGGCGCCGATCGTGATCAGGGGATCGATGGCGAACTGCGGATAGATGAACTGGATGTAGTAGGCCCAGACGCCGCCGAGCATGCCAGTGAACCCCACGCTCACCGCGAACGCGATCACCTTGGCGCCGGTCACGCGCACCCCCACGCCGCGCGCTCGATCCTCATCGTCGCGGATCGAGAGCAGCATCAGGCCGAGCTTCGACCCCTTCACCCACCAGCATGCGAAGAACGCCAGCGCGAAGACGCCGAGCATCGCGAAGTAGAACGGCTGCTCGAAGGTGGCGACGTCGAACGGCGGCGGCGGGAGCGACAGACCCTGCGAGCCGTGGGTGATGTGGTGGAGGTTGAACGCGAGCTGCTGCACTACGAACAGCAGCGTGAGCGTGACGATCGCAAAGGTGGCCGCGCGCACCCGCAGCGCGATCCAGGCGATCGGCACGGACGCGAGCCCCACGGCGATGCCCACCAGCGGAAGCGCGAAGAAGGGCTTGTAGCCGGACGCCCCGATGCTGATGTGCGTGAACGCGATGGCGATCGCGTAGGCGCCCACGCCGAAGAACGCCGCGTGCCCGAGCGACAGGTAGCCGGAGAAGCCGCCGAGCAGGTTCCACGCCGTGGCCAGCCCCGCGTACATCAGGGTGAAGATCGCGATGTTCACGATCCACTGCGCGGGAAACACGAACGGGAACGCCACGAGCGCGCCGAAGAACAGGACCGCGCGCACCAGCCCCGCGCGACTGATGCGGCTCACAGGGCGCCCCGTTCGTTGGTCCCGAACAGCCCCTGCGGCCTCACCAGCAGGATCGCGATCAGGACGATGAAGAACGTGAACGACGACCATGTGGGGGAGATCTCGGCCGCGAACACCGCCTCAGCCATCCCCATGAACAGCGCGGCGATGATGGCCCCGCCGAGGCTCCCGAGCCCGCCGAGCACGATGATCGAGAGCAGGCGCGAGATCAGGTCGTAGTGGCTCCCCGGAAAGAACGGCGTGACCATCCCGAACACCGCGCCCGCCGCCGTCGCCGTGGCCACGCTGATGCCGAAGCCGAGGGCGGAGACCTTGTCCACGTTCACCCCGAGCAGCCGTGCCGACACCGGGTTCTGCACCGTCGCCCGCACCGTGCGGCCGAACTCGGTACGCGACAGCAGGACGTACAGCAGCGCGAGGATCACCACCGACATCCCGAACGCGAACACACGCACCTCCGACAGGTGGTAGCCCGCCACCCGCCAGCTGCTGTCCGCGTAGCTCGTGATCGTCGAGCGGTAGTTCGTCTTGTAGAGCACGCTCAGCAGGCCCTCGATCCCGAGAGCAAGCGCCCAGGTGACGAGCAGCGAGAGCTCCTCGCGCTCGTCCGCCCGCAGCGGGCGGATGAACACGAGTTGGAGAACCACGCCCACCAGGAACATCAACGGGGTGAGCAGCAGCACGGACACGAACGGGTCGATGTGCAGCTTGGTGAACAGCGTGTAGCTGAGGAACGCGCCGAGCACGATCATCGCCCCCTGCGCCACGTTGATCACGCGCATCACGCCGAAGGCCAGCGTGAGCCCGCTGGCCATCAGCGCGTATACACCGCCGGCGAGCAGACCGAGTATGCACGCCTGGATGAAGAGGTGCATCTGTCTAGATCAGCCGCCCCACGGAGGCTTCGGCGACGTGGGCTTGGTCAGCGCCACGTTCGGCGGATAGACCGGCTGGAGCTTGCCCCCGACCCACTCGAGCAGCATGTCACTGCCCTGCGGCGAGCCGTCGGCGTTCCAGCTGATGTTGCCCTCCACGCTCGGCCACGTGCCCGAGTGCAGGGACGAGATGATGGTCTTGTTGTCGACCTTGCCGGTCTTCTTGGCCACCGCCTGGATCAGCTGACCAACCGCGTACGCCTCGGCCGAGGTCGAGTCGATGTCGAACGGCGTGCCGCCGTACGCCTGCTTGTAGGCGGCGACGAACTGCGGGTTGCCATTGGACTTGGAGGTGGGGAACCAGTCGCCGCAGCTGAAGATGCCCTCGGTGTTCTTCTTGCCCACCTTGCTCGGGAACTCGGTCGGGGAGTTCGCCCCGTTCGCGAGGAACAGGTACTTGGGGCTGAAGCCCGACTGCACCATCGCCTTGACCTGCGAGTAGGCATCCTCGGACTGGGTTCCGGCAACCACCATGTCGGGTTTCTTGGCCACGTACTTCTCCACGACCGGCGTGAGGTCCGCCGTCTCCGACGGATAGATCGTCTTGTACACCGTCTTGATCCCCATTGCCTCGAAGGCCTTCTGCATGCGGTCGGCGATCGGGGAGGAGAACGGGTCGTCCAGCGACGGGTAGGCCGCCGTCTTCGGCCGCTGCGCTGCCGGCAGCGACTTGATGTAGGCCACGAACGGGTCGCCGCAGTTGAGCGTCGGCGCCGGCTGGACGAAGAACACGTTGTTCAGGTGCTCCTGGAACACCGCGGGGCCGCCGCCCGCCGGCTCGACGAACGCATAGCCGTAGCGGTGGGCCACCGAGGCCGCGGGTCCCGTGAGGAGGGTGGAGAAGGGGCCGAACACGAGGTCGACCTTGTCCCGCGTGATCAGGTTCTGGTAGTTCGTGACGACCTGGTTCGGGCTGCTCGCATCGTCCACGATCTTGAGCTTCACCTGCCGTCCGTTGATCCCGCCATGCGCGTTCACGGTCTTCGCCCAGAGCTGGTAGCCCTTCTGGGCCGCGTGGCCGGGGTCGGAGAAGTCGCCCGACAGCGACAGCGAGATCCCGATGGTCAGAGGCTTTCCGCTGGCGGAAGTCGTGCTGGTGCCCGAGCTGGAGCTGCTCCCTCCGCAGGCGGCAAGCGTCACGCTCACCGAGAGCAGGACGCCGAGCGAGATGAGGACGCCGAGCCGTCTCACGTTCTGTCCCTCCTTCTGCCCGCCCGCGGCGGGCACGCTCTTCCCCAGAAGGGGCGCGGGCGCTCCAGTCGAGCGCCTGCAATCGTTTGCACGATAATCAGGTACCGCACCCAATGTCAAGGCGTTGACCCCTTGCTAACAGGGGATTAAGATCACTGCAATCGTTTGCTGAGAGCCGCCCACCGCAGGCCTCGGCGGAAGGAGTCAAGCGGATGGCCAGCTCGAATCAGCATGGGCTTCGTATCGGGTGGATCGGCGCCGGCAGAATGGGCTTCGAGCTGGCGGCCAGGCTGCTCCGCGCGGGTTGCGACGTGACGGTGTGGAATCGAACGCGCTCGAAGGCCGAGCCGCTCTCAGACCTGGGGGCGACCATCGCCGACTCGCCCGCGGAGCTCGCCGGCTGCGACGTGGTCTTCACGATGGTCGCCGGGCCGGATGACTTCAAGGCGGTGACGATCGAGGAGGGCGGCGTGCTCGCGGCCGAGGGCATGGCGCCGCGCGTGCTCGTGGACTCGTCCACGGTGTCGGCGGAGGCGTCAGAGGTCGTGCGAGCCCATGCCGCGCGCCGCGGCACGGGTGTGCTGGCCGCCCCGGTGAGCGGCAACCCGAAGGTCGTGAAGGCCGGGCGTCTGACGGTGGTGGCCTCGGGCCCGGAGGACGCCTTTGCGATCGCGCGGCCGTATCTGGAGCTGTTCGGTGAGGCCGTGACGTACGTGGGGGAGGGCGACACGGCGCGGCTCGTCAAGCTCTGCCACAACCTGATGCTCGGCATCGTGGCGCAGACGCTCGCCGAGATCACGGTGCTCGCTGAAAAGGGCGGTGTGGACCGCAGCCGCTTCCTGGAGTTCCTCAACTCGAGCGTGATGGGATCGACCTTCACGCGCTACAAGTCGCCCGCCCTGGTGAACCTCGATTTCACGCCCACGTTCACCCCGGTGCTGCTGCGCAAGGACTTCGACCTCGGCCTCGAGGCCGCCGGCGAGCTGGGGGTGGAGCTCCCGCTCGCCGAGCGCTGCCGCGAGCTCGTGCAGCACGTGATCGACGAGGGCTTCGTGGATACGGACTTCGCCGCGATGATCGAGGTGCAGGCGCGGGCAGCCGGTATCGAGCTCGAGCCGGAGAACGTGCCGGTGCCTACGGGGCTGGAGGCCGAGCCTGAGCAGCCTGTGACGTCGGCGTAGCGCGGCACGAACGGCAGCAATAAGTGTGCGGGCCCATGCGTTGGGACTTAACCGCGAATATGGCGGTTAACCCCCGACGCGTGGGAAGTTAGGCAGCTCGCCGGGCAAACGGACCGCAGGACTCCACGTCCAGCACGAGACGCTGCGCGCGCTCGCGCGAGAGCCGGTCGGTCTCCACGAGGTGGTCCGCCAGCTCGTACACGGAGGCGAGGGCGTCCTCAGCCGCGGGATCGGTGCGCAGGTCCTGGCAGAAGAGCAGCGCGTCCGCCGCGGCGCGGATCGTGTCCTGCTCCTCGCGGTGGAGCTTGGCCGCGGCAAGGTCGTCCACTGCCTTCACCACGCGGCCATATGCCTGTGAGCGCTCCGAGGTCATGCTCTGAGGGTAGTAAGCCGCTTCGGCGGCTCCCAGGGGGCGGGCGAGTCGGCCGGAAGCATGATGGTGAAGCGGCTGCCGCCCCCCGGATGGCTGTGCACGCGCACGCTCCCGCCGTGCGCCTCCACCACGGCCTTGACGATCACAAGCCCCAGTCCGGTGCCCTTGATGCCGCGCTCCCTTGCGTCCTCGGTGCGGAAGAAGGGCAGGAAGATCGACTCGAGCTCCTCCTGTGTCATGCCGATGCCGCTGTCCGCGACGCTCAGCGAAACCCAGTCGTCCTCGTACCACGCACGAACGTCCACGCTGCCGCCCTCAGGCGTGTACTTGATCGCGTTCGAGAGCAGGTTGTCCAGCACCTGCGCGAGCCGGGAGCCGTCGGCGTCGATCGGCCGCAGCGGGCGGCAGCCGGCCTCGAGCTTGATGTTCTTCTGCTGCGCGTGCGGCGCGGCCGTCTCCACCGCCTCCATCACGAGCCGGGGGAGATCCACCGCGGAGCGCTGGAGGGACAGCGTGCCCTCCGCGATGCCGGCCAGCAGGAGCAGGTCGCCGATCTGGCTGTCGAGCCGCTCGGCGTTGCGCTTCACAACTGCCAGGAAGCGGAGCTGGTCCTCGCTGAGCGCGCCCGTCTCCTCGTCGAGCAGGAGCTCCACGTAGCCGCGGATCGACGTGAGGGGCGACCGCAGGTCGTGCGAGATGAGGCCGAGCATGCGGTCCTTGAAGCGGTCGAGCTCGAGCAGGCTCTCGTTTCGCTCGCTCAGCGCCGTCCGGGCGGTCTGGGCGTCGGTGAGGGCGGTGTCGAGCTCGCGGGTGCGCTCCGTCACGAGCGCCTCGGCATCCTGCGCCTGCCGGATCGCGCGGCGGAACAGCACGAACAGGGTGGTGAGCAGCAGGAGGCCCACCACCGCGACGATCCAGCGCAGCCGCTGAACCGGCGCCGTGGGCGCGTGCGAGATCACGTCCACGGTCCAGCGCCTCCCGGCCGCCATGACCGAGCCGCGCCGGGCACGCGAGTAGTCGGCGGGCGTGGAGAAGACCGTCCGGGAGCCGTCGCGGACCCGGACGTCGGCCGTGCCAGGGAACGCGGCGCGCGCTGTCTCCACGAGCGCGTGGGGATCGATCGCCGCGGCCACGAAGCCGGCGAGGTCGCGGTGGTGCCGCACCACCGGCACGTAGATGAGTGGCTGCCATGTGCCGCGCAGGCTGCGCAGCGGCGGGGTGGCCACAGGCTGTCGCGTGAGGAGAGCCTCGCTCATCGCGGCGTGCCGGAGCGGCTCGGTAGAGCTGTCCACGCCGATGACGTTGCGGTGCGACGCCAGGCGGCTCGCGCTGAGGGCAACAGGGAACGAGGCCGCATTCCTCTGCTCCCGACGGGCGCCAAACGTCCTGATCGCAACCCCTAGGCGGCGCTCGAACGCCGCCTGGGTCGCGGGCGTCACCCGCTGCACGTACGCGAGCGACCGGACCGCCGGCCGGCTCAGCGGCGCCCGCGCAAATGCTGCGAACTCCGCGGGCGTCACCACTCGCGAGGACGCGAGGAATGCCGCAGCGTCCTCGAGCGACGCATTCACGGCCTCTACCTGTGACGCGACCGAGGCCGTGACCATTGCGGCCGCGTTCCGGGAGTCGTCCCGCCGCTGGCGGTCGATCGACCGTCCGGCGGCAGCGAACACTGCCGCGCAACCGAGCGCGACAGCGAGCAACGCCAAGACATACCTCAGCGGCAGGAGCCTCACTCCCGCGTGATCGGACGGATGGCCTGCCCCTTGATAGCGGGCGGCCCGTGGGCGCGCCATCATCCGTGGATGCACGTGCGCGCGCGACGGCTCGCCCCGGCGGTCATCATCGTCGCCGCCTCGGCGGGCGCGGCGGTGGCGGCCGCCGACGACGACGATGCGGGCCACGTGCGGTCGGCGCGCCAGGCGGCTGACGTTGTGACCACCGCGCGGCTCCTGGGCCGCTCCGTGCAGGGCCGGCCCATCCGCGCCTTCGTCCGGGGCGATCCCCAGGCGCCGATCGCAGCGCTCGTGGTGGGCTGTATCCACGGCAACGAGCGGGCCGGCGTCGCCATCGCGAACCGGCTTCGTGGCTGGCGGCCGCCCGCGGGGATGTCCCTCTGGATCGTTCCCGACATAAATCCGGACGGCGCGGCGGCGAACACCCGCGGGAACGCCCACGGCGTGGATCTCAACCGCAACTTCCCCTTCCACTGGCGCCCGCTCGGGCCGCCCGGCACCCTGCAGTACGCGGGGCCGCATCCACTCTCAGAGCCGGAGGACCGCATCGCCCACTCGCTCATCCTGAGGCTCAGGCCTCGCCTCACCATCTGGTTTCACCAGCCGCTGTCCCTCACCGACCGCTCGGGCGGGGACGTTCGCCTCGAGCGCCGCTACTCCCGCCTGAGCCGCCTGCCGCTACGGCAACTCCCGCGCTACCCCGGCAGCATCACCACCTGGCAGGACTTCCGCCTGAAGGACGGCACCGCCTTCGTGGTCGAGCTGCCCGCGCACGTATCTCGCGCCGCGACCAGGCGTTACTCGTGGGCGGTCACGAGGCTCGTCATCGACGTCGCGACGAAGGGTTAGGCGACGCAGCTGCCACGGGCCCGGGCTCGACGCTGAGCGAAGCCCGAGCCCGTGCAGATGCGGGCTACTGCACCACCAGCAGGGTGTTGCCCTCCGGGTCGCGGAACCAGAACATCGGGGGCACGGGGTCGCCCATCCGGCTGATCTCCGCGTCCACGTCCACGCCGGCGGCCTTGAGGTCGGCGTGCAGCGCCTCGATGTCGTCGGTCTGGAGCGTGATGCCTGTCTGGCGGTTGCCGGCGGCCTCCGGGTCATCCGGCGGGGGAGGGGCGAGGGCGACCGTGGTGTCCTCGCCCTCGGGGGCCACCTCGACCCAGCGGTAGCTGCCGCCGAACGGCAGGTCGACGCGCTTCTCGAAGCCGAGCGTGTCGACGTAGAACTCGATCGCGCGGTCCTGGTCGGCCACGGGCACGACCACGTTCGCGATCTTGTTGATGCGTGTCTGCGTCTGCGGCACGACATCCTCCTTGGGGTGGTTGATCACGTTCCTTGAGACCAGAGGCACCTCAGAAACTCATCGCTTGCATTCACGAAAGGTCGCCCTCGCCGGCTGCGGCCGTCAAGTTTGCCCGGCGCGCTCCGACCATCTGATCGGTGCACAAGTTTCTGGCCAGCGCACTCGCCACCGCCGCGGCGCTCGTCCCCGTGGGCAGCTCGTCGCTTCATTCCGGACACGCGACGCTTCGCAGCTCGCACCCGGCGAGCTCCATTGCCGTCGTGGCACGCACGCGCGCGCGCTGCCGGTCAGGTGCCCGCCTCACCGTGTCCGTCGACCGGCGCCATGTGCGCAGCCGGCGCCTTCCCCGGCGCTGGAAGCGAGTGACGATGCGCGTGCGCGTCCCGTCGGGTCATCACACCGTCGCGGCGAAGACGAAGCGCTGCTCCGTGAAGCGCGCGACCGTGAGCCTCCTCGGCAGGGCACCGTCCTCCCATGGCGCACCTCAGCCCGGAGCCACAGCGCCCGCAGAGCCGCCGGCACCCGGCAACCCCTTCGCCGGGCAGACCTGGTGGGTGGACCCGAACTCGAACGCCGCGAAGACCGCCGCGCAGTGGCGCGCGGCCGGCCGCAGCGCCGACGCCGACGAGCTGGAGAAGATCGCCACCGAGCCCGGATCCGCGTGGTTCGGCGACTGGAACGGCAACGTCCAGGCCGACGTGCAGAACACGATCGCCAGGAACCGAGCCGGCGGGGCCACGCAATCCGTGCTGGTGGCGTACCGGGCCGGCCTGCGCGCCCAATGCACCGCCACCTCGCAGGCGCAGTACGGCACGTGGATCCGGGCCTTCGCCGCGGGAATCGGCAACGCGCGCGCCGCCGTCGTGCTCGAGCCCGACGGCCTGCCGGGGTTGCCGAGCGAATGCTCCACGCCGCAGGCGCAGCAGGCCCAGCTCGCGATGTTCGCCGACGCGGTGTCGGTGCTGAGCGCCCTGCCTGGGGTCGCCGTCTACCTCGACGCCGGCAACAAGGGCTGGAACTCGCCCGCGACGATGGCTCAGCGTCTGGCGGCCGCCGGGGTGGCGAAGGCGCGCGGCATCGCGCTGAACGTCTCGAACTTCGACTCCACCGCGAACGAGGTGGGCTATGGCAAGCAGATCGTCGCCGCGCTCGGGATGCCCGACAAGCGCCTGCTGATCGACACGAGCCGCAACGGACAGGGCGCGAATGGCGTGTGGTGCAACCCGGCGGGGCGAGGCCTTGGGCACCGCCCAACGGCGGATACCGGCGATCCGATGGTGGACGCCTACTACTGGATCAAGACGCCGGGAGAGTCCGACGGCGACTGGTCGGGCTGCGACCAGGCCGGCACGCCGCCGTCCGCCGGCACCTGGTGGCCCGAGTACGCGCTCGGCCTCGCTCAGCGCGCGGCGCTCGACGGCTGAGCGCGCCGCAGCCGCTTCTCGAACCAGTGGTGGGCGTAGGGCTCGTGGTTGAAGGCGGGCACCTCGCGGTAGCCGGCGGAGCGGTAGAGGTCGATCGCCTCGGTGAGCGATCCATTCGTCTCGAGGCGCACCATGCGACTCGTGCCGCGCGCCGCCGCCTGCGCCTCGAGCTCGGCAAGCAGCCTGCGGCCCACGCCGAGCCCGCGCGCGGAGGGCGCCACCCACATGCGCTTGATCTCGGTCGGCTCGCCGTCGTGGAACTTCAGTGCGCCGCAGCCCACCGGCTCTGACGAGAGGGTTGCCACGAGCAGCAGCCCGGCGGGTGGCCGCAGCTCGTGCGGATCGGCGGAGATGCTGCGGCTCGGATCCCAGCCCGCTTCGAACCTGCGGTCCAGCTCGAGCACGTACTCGCGCAGGCAGTACTGGGCCTGAGGGTCGGACGGATCGCGCGCCTCGATGCGCACGAGCCCGGCGCTGAGGAGCCGCTCCACGTCGCCCATGGCGGTCACGAGTTGCTCGCGCTGCTTGGCGTTGAGCGGCTCGAGCAGCGAGGCGGCCAGCTCGTCGCTGCGCCGGCTGAGGAGATCGCGCTCCTTCAGCCCACGCCGCGTGAGGCGAGCCGTGGCCACGCGCCGGTCGTGGTCCGAGGGCCCGACCTTCACGAGGTCGTCCGCCTCGAGAGATCGCAGGAGCCGGCTCACGTAGCCGGAGTCGAGGCCGAGCCGCGCGCGCAGCGCTCGGATGTCGCAGCCCTCCGGCCCGATCTCCCACAGCACGCGCGCCTCGCCCAGCGGCCGGTCGCGGGAGAGGAAGTGATCGTCCAGCGCGCCAACGCGCTGAGTGACCACCCGGTTGAAGCGCCGCACCTGCGCGACAGCGTCCATTAGCTGACCTTAGTCAGACAATCCTCCAAATACAAGCCCGGCTTGACATGTGACCAAATAGTCACCTATACTGCCGACCCATGGACGACGTGTTCAAGGCCCTCGCAGACCCCACGCGCCGCAGCCTGCTCGACGAGCTCTTCAGAGAGGACGGGCAGACGCTCACCGCGCTGGAGGAGCGCCTCCCGATGACTCGCTTCGGCGTGATGAAGCACCTCAAGGTGCTGGAGGACGCGGGCCTTGTGACCACCAGGAAGCGCGGCCGCGAGAAGCTGCACTTCCTGAACGCCGTCCCGATCAGGCTCGTCCACGACAGGTGGGTGAGCAAATACGCAGAGCCCTGGGCCGCAGCGCTCACAGGGCTGAAGCGCGACCTGGAGGATAAGACGATGGAGAAGGTGTTCGAGATCTACATCAAGACCACGCCGGAGCGCCTGTGGGAGGCGATCACGAGCAGCGAGATGCGCCAGAAGTACAACTTCGGCATGGGCGTGGAGTCGGACTGGACGCCCGGCTCTCGCTACACGGCGGTGCACGTGAACGCGCCCGGCCCTCTCGCCGAGGGAGAGAACCTCGAGGTGGACCCGCCCCGGCGCCTCGTGCAGAGCTTCCACGCTCTGTGGGGCGAGGACGTGGCGGCCGAAGGCACCTCGCGCGTCACGTGGGAGATCGAGCCGGTGGGCGATTCCTGCCGCCTCGTGGTCACCCACGATCAGCTTGCCGAGGGCGCGAACGAGCAGCTCTTCGGCGGCTGGCCGATGATCCTCTCCGGGCTCAAGACGCTGCTCGAGACCGGCGAGCTCCTCGACACCCCGGGCTCGCTCCGGTACGCGAGCGCCTAGGCGCCCTAGGGGACGTAGTCCGGCTGCTCCGGTCCGGCGCTGAGAGGAGAGGCGTCGGACCGGATGGCTCCGTTCACCTCCGCGGCACTCACGTGCTGCGGGTGGTGGCAGGCGGCGAGGTGGCCGCCGGCGTACTCGCTGAGCTGCGGCTCCACCGTCTTGCAGATGTCGGTGGCCCGTGGGCAGCGCGTGTGGAAGCGGCAGCCGCTCGGCGGGTTGATCGCGCTCGGCGGCTCGCCGGACGACTTGCGCCGCACGCGTGCCCTGTTCTCGTGCGGGTCCGGGATCGGGATCGCGCCGAGCAGCGCAGACGTGTACGGGTGGATCGGCTTCGAGTAGAGCTCCTCGGCCGAGGACACCTCCACGATCTTGCCCAGGTACATCACCGCGATCCGGTCCGACACGTGGCGCACCACGCTCAGGTCGTGCGCGACGAAGATGTAGGAGAGGTGCAGCTCGTCCTGCAGGTCGTCGAGCAGGTTGATCACCTGCGCTTGGATCGACACGTCGAGCGCGGACACCGGCTCGTCGAGCAGGATCAGCCGCGGGTCCAGCGCGAGCGCGCGGGCGATGCCGATGCGCTGCCGCTGGCCGCCGGAGAACTCGTGCGGGAAGCGGTTGAGGTGCTCGGGGGACAGGCCCACGCGGTCGAGCAGCTCGCGGCTCTCCGGCTGCAGCCGCTCCTTCGCCACGCCGCGCAGCCTGAGCGGCGTTCCCAGGATCTGGTCCACGCGCTTGTGCGGGTTGAGCGAGGCCTGCGGATCCTGGAACACCATCTGCATCTCCCGCCGGATCGGCTCGAGCTCGCGCCGCCCTGCGCCCGAGATGTCCTTGCCGCGGAAGCGGATCGCGCCCGCGGTGGGCTCGATCAGCCGCACGAGCGTGCGGATCAGCGTGGTCTTCCCGCAGCCGGACTCGCCCACGATGCCGAGCGTCTCGCCCTCGCGCAGCCCGAAGCTCACATCGTCCACCGCGTGCACGTGCCCCACGGTGCGCGCGAGCAGCGCGTTCGACTTCACGGGGAAGAGCACCTTCAGGTGCTCCACCTCGAGCAGCGGGCGGGCCTCGGCCCCGGGCGCTGGGACCGGCTGCGGAGTGGCGGCCTCGACCGTCACGACGTCACCGTCTCCTCGCTCTGGAGGCCGATCTGGTCACCCACCTGGCGCAGCGTGCGCTTGCGGTCGGGCTCGAGCCAGCAGCGGTCGAGATGGTCGGGGTTGTCCGGCAGGCGCGCGGCGAGGTCCGGCACCTCGGTACAGCGGCCGAAGGCGTGCGGGCAGCGCGGGCGAAAGTGGCAGCCCTTCGGCGGCGCGAGCAGCGATGGCGGGATGCCCGGAATGGCCGGCAGCCGCTCCGAGCGGTCGCGGTCCACGCGCGTGATCGATCCGAGCAGCCCCCAGGTGTACGGGTGCTGCGGGTCGTAGAAGATCTCGTCGAGCGTTCCCTGCTCCACCACCCGCCCCGCGTACATCACCACGATCCTGTCCGCGATGTCCGCCACCACGCCAAGGTCGTGGGTGACGAGGATGATGCCCGTGTCCGAGGCCTCCCGGAGCTCGCGCAGCTCGTCCAGGATCTGCGCCTGGATGGTCACGTCGAGCGCCGTGGTGGGCTCGTCCGCGATCAGGAGCTTTGGCGAGCACGACAGCGCCATGGCGATCATCACGCGCTGGCGCATGCCGCCCGAGAACTCGTGCGGGTAGGAGCGTGCGCGCTCGGCCGCGCGCGGGATGCCCACGCGCTCCATAAGCTCAACAGCCTGGTTGTGAGCGTCGCCCTTCGAGACCTCCGGGAAGTGAACGCGGATCTGCTCGGCGATCTGGTCGCCAACCCGGTACACCGGGTCGAGCGAGCTCATCGGGTCCTGGAAGACCATCGCGATGCCCGCCCCGCGGATGTTCTGCAGCTCGGACTCGGACGCCTTGATCAGGTCCTCGCCGTCGAACAGCGCCTGCCCCTCGAAGTGCGCGTTCGGCCCGCGCGTGAGGCCCATCAGCGTCATCGAGGTGACCGACTTCCCGGACCCGGACTCGCCCACGATCGCCACCACCTCGCCGCGGTCGACCGTGAACGTCACGCCGTCCACCGCCTTCACCACGCCGTCCTCGGTGGTGAAGGACACGCGCAGGTCGGAGACCTCGAGAAGCGGTGCGGCCAGGCTCGAGCTCATGAAAGCCGGATGCGCGGGTCCAGGAACGCGTAGATGATGTCCGTCACGGCCGCGAGCACCACGACGGCGAACGCGGTGAGCAGCACGACGGCGAGGATGGGAATGATGTCCAGCTTCGCGATCGAGTCCGCCGCGAGCTGGCCGACGCCGTGCAGGTTGTAGACGGACTCCGTGAGGATCGCGCCGCCGCCGATCACCTGCGCGAGGTCCAGGCCCCACAGCGCGATGATGGGGATCAGGCTGTTGCGGAGGATGTGCCGCCTCAGCACCTGTCCGCCCGAGAGGCCCTTCGCGTGCGCGGTGCGCACGTAGTCCTCACTCTGAGTCTCGAGGATGGTCGAGCGCAGCACGCGCGAATAGAAGCCGATGAACAGCACCGAGAGCGTGAACCACGGCAGGATCATGTGCGTGAACCACTGCCAGGGATTGCTCGTGAGCTTCACGTAGCCGCCCAGCGGGAAGATGTTCGCCTTGTAGCCGAGGAAGTAGATCAGCACCGCGCCCAGGAAGAACGGCGGGAACGACACGCCCATCATCGCGAGCACGGTGAGCACCCTGTCGGTGTATTTGCCCGCTCTGATCGCCGCCAGGGTGCCCACGAGGATCGACGCGAACAGCCATAAGATCCCCGCGCCGAGCGCGAGCGAGAGCGTGGCCGGCAGGCCGGCCTTGATCTCGTCCACCACGTTGAAGCCCTGCGTGTACGAGTACGCCTTGCCCGTGAAGATGTTCTTCATCGTCTTCGCGTACTGCACGTAGATCGGCTTGTCGAAGCCGTACTTCGCGCGGATCTCCTGGATCTGGTCGGCGGTCGCGAGCCGTCCCGCCAGCCGCAGCGCCGGATCGCCGTTCGGGATCGCCTCGAGCAGCAGGAAGGTGAGCACCGAGATCACGAACATCACCGCGATCATCGAGAGCAGCCGACGTATCACGAACCCGGTCATGGCTCAGCGGGCGATGCGGACCTTGGACCGCGGGTCGAGGGCGTCGCGCAGGCCGTCGCCGAACACGTTGATCGACATCACGGCCAGCACGAGCATGATGCCCGGTACGAGCACGTTGTGGAACGCCGCGGGGATCGTCCTGATCCCGTCGGCGATCATCGTGCCCCACGACGGGTTGGGCGGCTGCACGCCGGCGCCGAGGTAGGAGAGCCCGGCCTCGAGCAGGATCGCGTTTGCGAGGATCAGCGGCACGAACACCACGATCGTGCTCCCGAGGTTGGGCAGGATCTCCGAGAACATGATGCGCGCGTGGCTCAGCCCCTGCTGGCGCGCGGCGTCGATGAACTCGCGCTCGCGCAAGCCGAGCACCTGCCCGCGCACGGGCTTGCCGACGTACGGGATGTACACCACGCCCACCACCACGGCGGGCACCATCAGCGTGTTGCCGTGCAGCGGGCCGATCCCGCCGAGCGCGAGCGACACACCGAGCGCGACGCCCAGAAGCACGGCTGGGAACGCCCAGATCACATCGAGGATGCGGGTGATGATCCCGTCGGTGATGCCTCGGAGGTAGCCCGCGAGCACGCCCACCAGGAGGCCGAAGAAGATCGTTATGGCGGTGGCGACGAACCCGATCTCGAGCGAGTTGCGCCCGCCGTACAGGAGCCGCACCGCCACGTCGCGGCCGTTGGCGTCAGCGCCCAGGAAGTAGCGGCTGTGCCAGGTGGGGCCGGTGGGAATGCCGGTGGGGCTGACGATGTCCTTGCCATTCACCCTGCCCGTGATGTTCTCCGCAGCGGGTCCCGTGTGGGCCACGTGCTTCGCGTACACGGGCGCGAGCAGGCACAGGATGAGAATGAAGAGGAAGACGAATCCGAAGAAGAGCGCCACGCGGTTGCGACGCAGCCTCCGCCAGGCGAGCTTCCACGGCCCTAACCCCGGCGGCAGCTCAATGGCCTCGCCAATCAGCGCATCCGAAAGGTCGGTCGATAGATCGGTTCCGGGGGCGGAAGATGTGGCCATTGCGCGAGAGCCGAAGTGGGCTGAGGCGACAGCGTAGTCGCCCCAGCCCACTCCTGACGAGCTACTTCAGCGAGAAGGAGCTCCAGTCCCACCCATACAGGGGGTGGAACACGTAGTTGGTCGACATCCTGTTCGACAAGAGCGCCGGGAACGTCTGGTACCCGAACACTCCGATGTAGGCCTTCTTGGCCAGGTACTCGTCGAGCGCCTGCCACTGGCTGGCGATCGTGTTCAACTTGTCCGTCGGCACCTGTCCGAGCTTGGCCGACTCAGAGTCGACCTTCGGATCCTTCACCTCACCGAAGTTCTCGTTGTTGGTGGGCAGGATCGAGCTGCTCTGGACAAGCAGGTAGAAGTCGATCGGATTCGGGAAGTCCTGGTTCCAGTCGGCGAAGCCGGTCTGGGGATGGAGCTTCAGGTTTCCGATCGTCGGGAAGTACGACGCGTCGGCGATCAGCTTCTGCTTTGCCTTGAAGCCGATCTGGTTGAGGAACGACGTGTAGTACGTCATCCACTGCTGACGCGGCGCACGCTGCTGACTCCACACGGTGACGGGCTGGCCCGCCATGCCGGACTGCTGGACCAGCTGCTTGGCCTTGGCGATGTCGCCACCCTTGGCCGGATCGCCGTACGGGCACGGAGTGGTCGGGTGACCCACCATGCCGGGCGGCAGGAAGTAGCAGCCCGGGATCAGCGAGCCGGAGCTCAGGCGGCTCATCGCGCCCTGGTTCAGACCCGTGACCACCGCCTCCCGTGCGAGCTGGTTGTTGAACGGCTTCTCCTGCGTGTTCATGAACACGTAGTAGGTCGAGTTCATGACCTTCTTCGCGTAGCGGTCCTTCGCCTGCGAGTTGATCTGCGGCAGCAGGCTGCCGGGGATCGTGTCGGCCCAGTCGTACACGTCGTTCGTGTTGTTCACCACCGACAGCGCGTTCGCGTCCACGTTCGACGAGATCTTCGCCTTGATGTCCACGTGGCCGGCCGGGATGTTCGGGATGTTCATGCTGGCCCAGTTCGGGTTGCGCACGAGCTCGAACGACTGGTTGGGCACGACGTTCTTGATCGAGTACGGCCCCACGCCCGGGGGCGGGTTGTTCGGCAGGTTCTTCATCGCCGTGCCCTTCGGCACGACGCCGAGCGCCGGGAAGGCGAGCACGTTGTCGAACGCGCCGTACGGGTTGGTGAGGTGGATCGTGATCTTGCCGGTGGCGTCATCCGCCGTGATGCCGGAGATCGAGGTGGCCTTCTTCGCGGCGTACTGCTTCGCGCCCACGATGTTCCCCGCGATGAACTGGCCGGAGCCGCCCCACGGAATCCGCAGCGCGCGCTCCACCGTGTAGGTGAAGTCACTCGCCTTGACGGGCGTGCCGTTCGAGAACTTCAGGCCCTTGCGCATGGTCATCGTGTACGTCTTGCCGTCCGAGGACACGGTCGGCAGCTGCTCCGCCAGGCCCGGGATGAGCTGCGTGCCCGCGGTGCCGTTCTGATGCGCGTAGGTGACCATGCCTGTGTACGCGAGCCAGTCGGGCTCCGCCGCCTGGGTGGTGTAGCCGAACTGCGGGTCCAGCGAGTCCGGCGCCGTTCCCATCACGAGCGTGATGGTGCCGCCGTTCTTGGCCTGTGAGGTCGATGCCGACGTTGACCCTGAGGTCGACGTATTGCTCCCTCCACCACCGCATGCAGCGAGCACGGTGGCGGAGACAACAGCAAAAACTGCCACGACGACGGGCAACGCCCGCCGCGCGAGTCTCGTCATGTGTTTCTCCTCCCCGAAGGTTGAGTTCCCTGGGGCGGTATTTATTCCACACGGCGAGGCCGTTTTGCGGTTATGAAGCAACCGTAACCAAAGCGCAACACAACGGCCATGAAGGCGATAACACCCGTGAACACGAGAGGGATTGCGACGGCGCCGGCGTGCCACGAGCGTTCCGCGAACGCGCCGGCCAGGGCGCCGCATATGTAGACGATCCAGGTGCCCCCGCGGAACTCCGCGGCTTCCTCACGTCCGCCGTCGCGCCGCCTCAGCCTCGACACCGCGGCCTCCACCGCTCGTGTGACGGTGCCGGTCATGTACGTGGTGGAGATGCCGCGAATGGGCGCGGCGCGGGTCGTGGCGCTCTGCAGGCCCATGGCTATGCCGGAGGCGACGATCAGGCCGTAGAGCGCGGCGTCCGCGGGATGGGCGCCCGAAAGCGCCCAGCCAACGGCAAGCGCAGCCAGCGCGATCACCTCCAGCACGAGGGGCGCCGCAACGCCCGCCGGCCACCGCTCGCTCTCATCCGGGCCGCGCGTGAGTGCTCCGAGCGCGACCCCCGCGCAGAAGCCGGCGAGGGCGGCGCCGGAACGGGCCGCCGCCCCGCCGCTGCCCTTCGCCACCGCGATCGCCAGCAGCACGCTGTTGCCGGTCATGTTCGCGGTGAAGACCTGACCAAGCCCCAGGTAGGTGGCGGCATCCACCGCGCCCGCGGCGACGCTGAAGGCGAGAATCGCGCCTCGGGTCAGGCGGCTACGTCCTGCTGCGCCGAACGTAGTTCACCCATCGGCAGCACATCGCGGCGGAAGGTCTTGTTCAGAACAAGAGCCGCCGACGTGTACCAGGCGGCCAGCGCCGTGGCCATCCCGAAGCCGCCGCCGATCTCGAACAGCGTCATCGATCCCGTGGCCTTGCCCAGCCCAAGGAAGAAGTAGGCCGGCCACAGCGTGAGGAAGACGAGCTGCACCGCCGCGCTCACGCGGAACGACCCGATCCACATGTAGAAGCTGAACACGCACCACGAGAACAGGTAGAGCGCAAGCGCGGCCGCCTGCGACGCCACCGGGATCTGCGGCAGGAACACCTTTTGGAGCAGGTAGAACGAGATCCAGAACGCGCCGTATGAGCTGAGCGCCACCGCCGCGAAGGTGTCGTTCTTGATGAACGCCCACATGCCGGCAAGCAGCTGCATCGCGCCGCCATATGCGAGCGCGAGGCCCAGTACAACCGGCAGCGCCTTCTGGCTGACGATGCCGACGTTGATCACGCTCAGCATCATCGTGGTGAGCGCGAATCCCGCGAGCCCCACGGCCGCGGGCTCGGCTATGAAGCGGGCGGGGCCCGCCTCCTCGAGCTTGGTGCCGCGCCCAGTGGCGCGGGTTGCGTCCGTTCCGAACCTGCGATTTGTGACTTCAGCGTGGGTTGCCATCGCCGTTACCTCCTGTGACCTTCTCCTTCAAGCGCCCCATCACCCCGTAAGGACTCTGGGCGAAAGTGCGCTCGTCGATTGCGTCGTGCCCGATCGTCAATCCGATCCGCTCGCGGTGCTCTTCGCCGCGGGCGAGCGCCGTGGCCAGCGACTTCGCCTGCTCGCGCGTGATCTTCGGCGGCAGCGGCGGCTCGTTGCCGTCCACCACGGCCTCGATCACCGCGGGACCGTTGTGCGCGAGCGCCTGCTCGAGGGTCCCGCGACAGTCGGCCGGGTCCTCGATGTGGAAGGCGCGCGCGCCACAGCCCTCGGCCACCTTCACGAAGTCCACGGGCGCGAAGTCCACGCCGTACTCCGGGTTGCCGATGAACACCATCTGCTCCCACTTGATGAGGCCGAGCGTGTTGTTCTTGAACACGATCAGCTTCACGGGCAGCCCCTCCTGCATCAGCGTGGCGAGGTCGCCCATCTGCATGGTCAGCGATCCGTCGCCCGTGATGGCGACCACCTGCCGGCCCGGATACGCCGTCTGCGCACCGATCGCATATGGCAGGGCGGCCGCCATCGAGCAGTTCGTCCCGCTGAACGAGAAGCTCTGGTTTGCGCGGAGTTTCATCTGCGTGGACCAGGTGGTCACCTGGCCGGAGTCGCCGCAGACGATCGCGTCGTCGTCGAGCAGCTCTGACAGGTGCCACGTCACCACCTGCGGCTTCATCGGCACGTCGTCGCGCGTGCCGCGCTCCTCCATCAGCTCCCACCACTGCTCCATGCCGTGCTGCGCCTGCTGGAGGAAGCTGCGGTCCTCGTTGCGCTCGAGCATCGGCAGGAGCTGGCGCAGCGTCTCGCGCGCGTCGCCCACGAGGCCCACGTCCGCGGGGTAGCGCAGGCCGATGCGCTCGGGCTTGTCGTCGATCTGAACGCACTTCGCCTGGCCCGGCTGTGGCAGGAACTCGATGTAGGGCATCGAGCTGCCCACGATCACGAACGTGTCGCAGGCCTCCACGGCGTCCTGCGACGGGCGCGTTCCGATCACGCCGATGCCGCCCGTGGTGTACGGGCTGTCATCCGGCACGCAGTCCTTGCCGAGCGACGCCTTGATGATCGGCGCCGCAAGGGTCTCGGCCAGCTGCTCGAGCTCCGGTCCGGCGCCGCGCGCCCCCTGTCCGGCAAGGATGGCGATCTTGCTGCCCCCCGCGAGCAGGTCCGCCGCGCGCCTCAGCTCCTCCTCGGGCGGTGTGCGCAGCGGCGCGCTGAACGCGACGGTGGTGTGACCGGGGACGTTGCGCTTGTAGCGCATCAGGTCCTCGGCGTCCGCCGTCTGGTAGTCGATCGGGAAGGCGATGTGGGATGGCAGCCGCTGCGACAGCGCGGTGCGGCACGCGAGGTCCACCACATTGTGGATGTGCTCGGGCCCCATGATCCGCTGGTTGTAGGCGGCGAGGTTGGAGTAGAGGTGATCGGTGTCGAAGTCCTGGAGGTAATGCGTGCCGATCAGGTCGTGGTAGGTCATCCCGGTGATGGCCAGAAGCGGCGCGCCGTCGAGCCGCGCGTCGAGCAGGCCGTTGGCCAGATGGATCGCGCCGGGGCCGGCGGTCGAGAAGCAGACGCCGAGCTTCCCGGTGAACTTCGCGTAGCCCACCGCCGCCATCGCGCCAACCTCCTCGTGGCGCACGTGCACGTAGCGGATGCGGTCGTGGCGCTTGCGGAGGGCCTCCATCAGGCCGTTGATCCCGTCGCCTGGCAGGCCGAAGATGGTGTCCACGCCCCAGTCCATCAGGCGCTCGACCAGTAGGTCAGATGCAGTGTCTGGCATGCCGCCTCCTGTGGTGGGTGTCGTGGGGTGGCTACCCGAGCGCAGGCGTTTGACGTGTTGCAGGTCAGACCCCGTACATGGCCCGCGGGATTGCTCGTTTGACGGGGGTACAGACCGAGCAGTTCGACTCCGAAGGAGGTCCGCGCCATGGCGACAATCGCGGCACCCGCAGCAACGGCTGACCGTGTAGAGCTCGAGCGGGCGCTACGCAGGGACGTGCGCGGAGAGGTGCGCTTCTCGGACGGCGACCGCGCCCTCTACGCCAACGACGCGTCCGTATATCGCCAGGTGCCGATCGGCGTGGTGGTACCGCGCGACGTGAGCGATGTGATCGCCACCGTGGCGGCATGCCGCGAGCACCGCGCGCCGATCGTCGCGAGAGGCTGCGGCACCGGGCTCGCCGGCCAGACGGTGAACACCGCCGTCTTGCTCGACTTCTCGAAGTACATGAACAACCTGCTCGAGCTCTCGCCCGACGGCTGTTACGCGCGCGTGGAGCCGGGGATCGTGCTCGACTGGCTGCGCGAGAAGGCGGAGGAGCACGAACTCACCTTCGGGCCTGATCCCGCCACCCACAGCCGCTGCACGCTCGGCGGCATGATCGGCAACAACTCGTGCGGAGTCCACTCGATCCTCGCCGGCGTGACGGCCGACAACATCGAGGCGCTGGACGTGCTCCTCTACGACGGCACGCGCATGACGGTGAAGAGCTCGATGACCGACGAGGAGCTCGAGGCGAAGATCGCCGCGGGCGGCCGGGAGGGCGAGATCTACTCCGCGCTGCTGGACCTGCGCGACCGCTACGCGGACCTGATCCGCGAGCGCTACCCGCGGATACCGCGCCGCATCTCGGGCTACAACCTCGACAGCCTGCTGCCGGAGAACGGCTTCAACGTCGCGGCCGCGCTGGTGGGGACCGAGGCCACCTGCGCGCTCGTGCTCGAGGCGCGCTGCAAGCTCATCCACAGCCCGCAGCATCGCTCGCTCGTGCTGCTCGGCTACGACGACTGCGCCACGGCCGCCGACCAGGTGCCAGACATCATGGAGTTCGATCCGATCGGGCTCGAGACGTTCGACCAGCGGCTCGTGGACAACGAGCTGAAGAAGGGCTTCAAGCGCCACCCGGAGCTCCTGCCCGGCGGGGGAGCGTGGCTGCTCGTGGAATTCGGCGGTGACAGCAAGGAGGAGGCGGACGAGAAGGCCGAAGCGATGATCGCGTCGCTGCCCGACGAGGGCCCGCACGTGGACAGCAAGCTGTACGAGGACCCTGACCAGGTGGAGCAGATCTGGGAGATCCGCGAGGGCGGCGTGGGCAACAGCAAGATGCCCGGCGAACATCCCGGCTGGCCGTCGTGGGAGGACGCGGCGGTGGCGCCCGACCGGATCGGCGACTACATCCGCGACCTCGAGGAGCTGTGCGACAAGCACGGCCGGAGGGTGTCCTGCATCTTCGGCCACGTGGGCCACGGCTGCGTGCACTCACGCATCGACTTCGACTTTCTCACCCCGCAGGGCGTGCGCAACTACCGCGAGTTCATGGAGGAGGCCGCCGAGCTCGTGGGCTCGAAGTACCACGGCTCGCTGTCCGGGGAGCACGGCGACGGCCAGGCGCGCGCCGAGCTGCTCGACCGTATGTTCGGGTCTGAGCTCGTGGACGCGTTCAACGAGTTCAAGGAGATCTGGGATCCGGACTGGAAGATGAACCCGGGCAAGGTCGCGAAGCCGTACCCGCTCGACACCAATCTCCAGATCGACCCGAGCTACCGCACGCTTGACGTGCACACGCGCTTCAGCTTTCACGAGGACGGCGGCAGCTTCGCGGCGGCGGCCGAGCGCTGCTTCGGCGTGGGCGCCTGCCGCGACCAGGAGGGCACGATGTGCCCGAGCTACCAGGTCACGCTCGAGGAGAAGCACTCCACGCGCGGGCGCGCGCGACTGCTGTTCGAGATGATGCGCTCGGACACGATCGACGGCGGTTGGCGCAACGAGGACGTGAAGGAGGCGCTCGACCTCTGTCTCGCGTGCAAGGGCTGCAAGCACGAGTGCCCGGTGCGCGTGGACATGGCCACGTACAAGGCCGAGTTCCTGTCGCACTACTGGAAGCGCCGCCTGCGGCCGCGCCACGCCTATGCGCTCGGGCTCATCTACTGGGAGGCGCGGCTGGCGTCGCTCGCCCCGCGGCTCGCGAACTTCCTCCTGCAGCGCGAGCCGTTCGCCCGCCTGGGCAAGCGGCTCGTGGGAATCACGCCTGAGCGGCGGCCGCCGAAGTTCGCCACGAAGACGTTCACCTCCTGGTTCCGTGAGCGGGCCACTGGGCGGCGCACGGGCGAGCGGGTGCTGCTGTGGCCGGACACGTTCAACAACCACTTCCACCCGGAGATCGCCGTGGCGGCAACCGAGGTGCTCGAGGCGGCAGGCTTCCAGGTGGCGATCCCGCCGCGGCCGCTCTGCTGCGGCCGGCCGCTGTACGACTTCGGGATGCTCGACCTCGCGCGGCGTCAGCTGGGGCAGATCCTCGACACGCTGCGGCCAGACATCGAGGCGGGCACGCCGATGGTGGCGCTGGAGCCGAGCTGCGGCGCCGCGTTCCGCGACGAGCTGCTCAACATGTTCCCGGCCAACGAGGACGCGAAGCGGCTCGCCCGCCAGACCTTCACGCTCGGCGAGTTCATCGCGAAGCACGCGGCGGACTGGCAGATCCCGCGGCTTGACGGGAAGGCGCTCGTGCACCTCCACTGCCACCAGAAGGCCAGCTCCGACACGGACTGCGACGCCGCCGTGCTCGACCGCGTGGGAATCGACTACGAGGTGCTCGACACGGGTTGCTGCGGACTTGCGGGCTCGTTCGGCTACGAGGAGGGCGAGCCCTACGAGGTGTCGATCAAGGCGGGCGAGCAGAAGCTGCTTCCTCGCGCGCGCGAGGCGGCGCCTGACGTGGCGCTGATCACGGACGGATTCAGCTGCCGCTCGCAGATCGAGCACGGCAGCGGCCGCCAGGCGCTGCACCTGGCTCAGGTGCTGCAATTGGCCGTGCGCAGGGCGGCCGGGCCCACGAGCGGCGCGCGCTTCGAGGACGTGGCGCCGTCGGAGCCGAACGGCCACCCCACGGATTCCCGCGCCAAGCGGGCGGCCGTGGCGCTGGCGGCCGTTGGCGCCACGGCGGCGGGCGGTGTGGCGGCGAGCCGGCGCGTCCGCCGGTGACGTCGCGGGACCGAACGGCGCGATCGTAAGTTGGCTGGGCGGCCCGTCCTGTGCCACGGCGCGCGAGCTCGGGAGCCGGGCGGCGGCTGAGCCACGCTCTTCACGTTATCCCCGTATGGCGAGGGAAAGGTGAAGAGCGTGCGATGCGGTGCTGCCGTTCGTACGCGGTGAAGAAGCTAGAACGGAGCCTTGGCCCGTCCGCGGCGCCCAGCGGCCGCGCTCTTGTCAGCCGCTCGCTGGGACGTTCGCAGCGGCTTCGGCAGCCAGCGGCCGAGCGGCCCGGGCGCCTTCGCCGCGCCGCGCCGGCCCGCGCCGAACACCCGGTCCACGCCGCGCTGCGGGTGTCGCGAGAGTCGCGGCAGAAGGAAGCCGAGAATCAAGAGCACAACGCACAGCGCCACCACTGCGCCGATCACCATGAGCTTGGGGTACCCAATCGCGGGCCGTCCAGTCCGGCGCCGCTTGGGCCAACGCGCCACATATTGACCAAACCGTTTTCCCCGCAAAAGGTCGGGTATCGCCCCGAACACGAAAACAACGAGGCGGGGGCCCCGAGGGAAGAAGAGCTAGGAGGAGGCATTCATGGCCAAGGACCTAGGCGACGCGATCGGCACCGCACTCGGCAAGGTCGCCCGCGAAGCTGTCGAATCGGTTTCCACGAACGCACGCGGCCGCTCCAACGGATCGCTGTCAGGCGCCAAGGGCCTCGCCGCTGGAGTGGGCGTGGCGGCACTCGCGCCCATGGCGGCGAAGGGCGCCGGAAAGCTTGTGAAGGGACTGAGCAGCAACGGCTCCGGCCCGCTGGAGAAGGCGAGCGACAAGCTCGGCGCCGACAAGCTGAAGGACGCCGCCGGCGACAAGCTCAAGGGCGGCGCGAAGGACGCGATCAGCGAGAAGCTGCCGGGCGGCGGCGGCAAGAACAAGGGCATGGAAGGTGTCGGCAAGGGCCGGCGCATGCCGATCCAGCAGGACATCGACATCGGCGTGCCGCTCAACACGGTCTACGAGCAGTGGACCGAGTACGAGGAGTGGCCGAAGTTCATGCACCGCCTCCAGTCGGTCTCGGAGGAGGACGACTCGAACGTCTCGTTCAAGACGAAGATCTGGGGCTTCTCCCGCGAGTTCAAGGCGGAGATCGTCGAGAACAAGCCCAACGAGCGGATCAAGTGGAAGGTCAGCGAGGGTGTGACGCACACCGGCGTGGTCACTTTCCACGAGCTCGGGCCGCGTCTCACGCGCGTGGAGGTGAACATCGACGTTCAGCCCGGCTCAATGCTCGAGAAGGCGGCCCGCGGCATGCGCCACATCAAGCGCGCCGTGCGCGCCGACCTCGCTCGCTTCAAGGCCTACGTGCTGATGCAGGAGGACGAGTCGGGATCCGGCAGTGGCGAGAAGACGAGGACGTCGCCGAGCAGGCGCAGGTCCTCCTCGAGCAGCTCGCGCGGCCGCTCTTCGTCGCAGAAGCGGGGATCCGCGTCTTCGCGCAGCCGGAGCGGCTCGAGCGGCAGCGGCCGGTCGAGTGGCAGCGGCCGGTCGAGTGGGAGCAGCCGGTCGAGTGGCAGCAGCCGGTCGAGTGGCAGCAGCGGTTCGAGTGGCGGCAGTCGGTCGAGTGGCAGCAGCGGTTCGAGTGGCAGCACGCGCTCGTCCAGTCGTTCGCGGAGGAGCTCTTCCTCGTCGAACGGCAGCAACGGCAGCTCGAGCAGCAGCGGACGCTCGTCCTCAAGGAGGAAGAGCGGCTCGCGGTCCTAGACCAGGAGGGTCTGGCGATGAGCTCAATGGTGAAGCAGGCATTCGTGGACCGGGTCGCCGGGAAGCGAGCCGGCGTGGGTCGCGCGATCGCGGTTGCGGCGGTGGCCGGAGCCGCGGCGGCCTCGATCACGTACAAGGTGCTCCGTGGCTAAGCGCGGCCGCATCGACATGAGCCGCGTGGCTTCGGCCGCGCTCGAGAGCGCGCTCAATGGCGAGCAGCCGCAGCGCCGGAAACGGATGTCCGGGGTGACCGCGGTTGCCGCCGGCGCTGCCCTCGCAACGGCCGCCCGCGTGGCCGTTGCGAAGGCGCCGGCGCTGACGAAGGCGGCGGCATTGACCAAGGTGCCGCGACTGGGAGATCTCACGGACAGCGTCCGCGATCGGCTCGCCGAGCACGGCTGGATCGAGGACGAGGAGCCACAGGAGCCCGAGGACGAGGCGTACGAGGACGAGTACGCGGACGAGGACTACGAGGACGAGCCCGACGAGGACGAGGAAGAGCCGGAAGACGAGGACGACTCCGAGGGCGACGACTGGGACGACGAGGACGAGCCGGAAGACGAGGACGATGACGGGCCGCAGGCCGCGGGCGACGAGGAGCCGGACGAGGACGAGGAAGAGCCGGAAGACGAGGATGAAGAGGACGAGGGCCCTCCGCCTATCGAGCTCGGCACGAACGGCGGCGACGCAGAGGCCTCGCGGTCCGCGCCCGACCTGATGGCGTCGCTCAGCCCCCGCCGCCGGCCTCCGGTGATGCGGGGCGGCGATGACTATCTCGATCCAGCCGACCGGCCCCCCGAGCCGCCCAAGAAGCGTCGCTCCAAGCAGACGAAGTCGAAGGCCGGCCGCAGCTAGCCGGCGGGAGGTTCCGAATGGCGCGCACGCGCACCAACAACAGGCGGGGCGGCACGAAGCAGGACGAGACCGACCGCTACCGCCAGGCCGCCGAGGACGCGCTCCAGCAGCTCGACTGGACGATCGGCTACCTGCACGGCATCCGCAAGACCGAGATCTCGAAGGCGCTGGCGAAGAACCGCTCCTTCATCCGTAAGCGCCTGATGGGCATGTCCGAGGAACCGCTGCCCACACAGCAGACCAAAGAGACCTGACCGACACCATTCCCGAGCGAGGAGGGGAAACCCCAATGGCGATAGCGACAACACCGCGCGGATACATCGAGCGACCCAGACCGAGCGGCCTTGCAGACGTAATCGACGTTATCCTGGACAAGGGTCTGGTGATCGACGCCTTCGTGCGCGTCTCGCTGATCGGTATCGAGATCCTCACGATCGACGCGCGGATAGTCGTCGCGAGCGTGGACACCTACCTGCGCTTCGCCGAGGCGGTGAACCGGCTCGACATCGCGCACGACGACACCACGCACGGCCTGCCGGACCTCATGGAGTCGATCACGTCGGGCGGCGCGGAGTCGAAGGCCAAGGGAGCCCTCGAGGGCGTGAAGGAGAAGCTCACGGGCGGCGACGACGACGATGACGACGGCGGGAACAGCCGCTCGAGGTCGAGGTCGAGTTCCCGCAGCCGGTCTTCGTCCTCTTCGTCCGGTAGCCGTTCATCCGGCAGTCGCTCCCGCAGCAGGAAGAGCAGCTAGTGAGCCCCGTCTACGTCTATGGCGTGGGACTGGCGGCGGACTGCGCCGCGGTGGATGTGAGTGGCGTGGAGGGTGGACAGGTGCGGCCGGTGGAGCATGCCGGCCTCGCGGCGCTCGTGAGCCCGGTGGACGGCGGTGCGCTGGCTGCCGCACGCGAGATTCGCTCGCACTGGCGCGTGCTGGAGGAGGCGTGTGGGGGCACCACGGTGCTGCCGGTGCGGTTCGGGACACTGATGGAGGACGAGCAGGCGGTGCGCGAGCGGCTGCTCGAGCCGAACGCGGAGCGGCTCGAGCACGCCCTCCGCGAGCTGGCGGGACGCGTGCAGCTGAACGTGAGGGGCGACTACAACGAGGAGCAGCTGATGCGCGACGTGGTCACGCGCTCGCGCGCGGTCGCCGAGTTGCGCGATCACATCAGGACGCTGCCGAACGAGGCCGGCTACTACGAGCGGATCCGGCTCGGGGAGCTCGTCGCGAGCGAGGTCGGCCACCGCCGTGCCGAGGACACACGACTTGCGATCGAGATGCTCGAGCCCGTGGCCACCGGAGTGAGGGAGGAGGAGCTGCGCTCGTCGGACGCCGCCTTCAACCTCGCCTGCCTCGTCGAGCGCGAGCGCCAGGACGCGTTCGGCAAGGAGGTCCGGCGCCTGGGCGAGGAGCTCGGAGATCGCATCTCGCTCCACTACGTGGGACCGCTGCCTCCCTACAGCTTCGCGGACATCGAGCTCGGCTCGGAGGCCGCCGCATGGGCCTGATCAGCGGCCTTCTCACCCTGCCCCTCGCGCCCGTACGCGGGACCGTGTGGCTCGCCGACCGCATCAAGGAGCAGGCGGAGCTCGAGCTCTACGACGAGTCGGCGATCCGGGCCGCGCTGATCGAGCTGGAAGAGGCGCGAGCGACAGGGGAGCTCAGCGACGAGGACATCGACGACGCCGAGAACGCGCTGCTCGAGCGGCTGATGGAGATCCGCGGCATCGCGGGACAGGAGGGGAATGGCACAGTCGAATAACAACGGCCGGCTGTCGGCGAGCGAGCTCAGCCAAGCCGCGCTGACCACGGTGGAGGAGCTGACGGGCTATCAGCCCGAGGCGGTGACGGGACTCGAGTGGGACGGTGAGTTCTGGCGCATCACCGTGGACGCTCTCGAGCTGGCAAGGATTCCGAACACCACAGACGTGCTCGGCACCTACACGATCCAGCTCGACGACAAAGGCACCCTGCGCGGTTACTCGCGTACCGGCCGCTTCGTTCGCGGCCAGGCCGACGGGGCGTGAGCATGGAGGCACGCGGGCTACAGCCACGCACAAGCGATCGACTGCCGGGCCGCCCGTCGTCCGACACCAACCTCGCGGACATCCTCGAGCGCGTGCTCGACAAGGGGATCGTGATCGCGGGTGACATCCAGATCAACCTGCTCGACATCGAGCTGCTCACGATCAAGCTGCGGCTCCTGATCGCGTCGGTGGACCGTGCGCGCGAGATGGGGATCAACTGGTGGGAGAGCGACTCGTCCCTACAGAAGATGGCGCAGGGAGAGAACGGCGACGGCGCGCGGCAGCTGGAGCAGCAGAACCGAGAGCTGCGCGAGCGGCTCGAGCGGCTCGAGAAGCGCCTCGAGGAGGAGTCGAAGAGGTGAGAGACGACCTGGCGAAGTGGGCGGCGGAGCGCGCGCCCGCTCTCCTGGCGCAGGCGGAAGAAGAGGCATTGGTGGTGTTGCGTGACGCGCTCGTGGCGGCGGCGCTCGGCGAGGAGAAGCGGGAGCAGGCCACGCCGAGCCCGCCGCCCTCGGGGCCCATGCCGGAACCCGAGGCCGGGGAGCTGCTGTGGGCGTACTGCGTGGCGCCCGCGGGGGATCGGCAGCCGCCGGCCCGGACCGGCATCGAGCCGGGGACGGAGGTGCAGGCGATCGAGGCGTCAGGCCTCGTCGCGCTCGTGAGCCGCGTTCCGCGCGCGGAGTTCGGCGAGGCGCCGCTGCGGCGGAACCTGAACGACCTCGCGTGGCTCGAGCGCGTGGCGCGGGCGCACGAGTCCGTGCTCGACGAGGCGCTGGAGGCGACCACGATCGTGCCGCTGCGGCTGTGCACGCTGTTCGAGAGCGAAGATGGCGTGCGGGAGATGCTCGAGCGGGAAGGCCGCGCGTTGCGCGACGCGCTCGAGCTGCTGCGCGGCCGGCAGGAGTGGAGCGCAAAGGTGATCGTTGACCCGGACAAGGTGGCCGCGGAGGCACGCGCCCGGAGCGACCAGGCGCAGGCGTTCGAGGACGAGCTCGAGGACGTCGGCGGCGGTGGCGCCTACATGCTGCGGCGGCGGCTGGAGCGCCACCTGCGGGAGGTGGGCGCCTCCCTCGTCCGCGAGCTCGCGCACGAGGTGCACGGCCGGCTCGAGGAGCACGCGCTCGACTCGGTCACGCGCCCGCCGCAGAACCGCGAGCTCTCGGGACACGAGGGGGACATGATCCTGAACGCCGCCTACCTCGTGGAGGCCGAACGGGTGGGAGAGCTGCGCGATGTCGCCACTCAGCTCGAGGCCCAGCACGAGGCGCTCGGCGCGCGGGTAGAGCTGAGCGGGCCGTGGCCGCCGTACAACTTCGTCCCCACCGGCGCCGCGACGATCGCATGAGCACCACGATCGCCGAACAGGACGTCGCTCTCATCGACCTCATCGACCGCCTGCTCGGCGGAGGCGTGGTGATCGCGGGAGACATCACGCTGGCCGCGGCCGACGTGGACCTCGTCTACGTGAGCCTGCGCGCGCTGATCTCGTCCGTGGCCACGGCGGAGGAGAAGGACATCCTGCCCCGTATGGGCAGCGCGCTGTGATCGAGCTGTTCGCGATCACCGACGACTCGGCGCCGGAGCTCCCGGAGGTGGCGCCGCTCACCGCGGTGGCCACCCATGGCCTGGCGGTGGTGTGCGCGCCGGCGGAGGACGTCGAGGTAACGCCGGAGGTGTTGTGGCGTCACGAGCGCGTGGTCGAGGCGCTGATGGATGACAGGGACCTGCTGCCGGTGCGCTTCGGCACGCGGCTCCAGGACGAGGATGCCGCGGCGCGCGCGCTGGCGGAGCGTCACGGCGAGTTCACTCGCGCGCTCGACCGCGTGCGCGGTGCGGTGGAGGTGTCCGTGCGTGTGCTGGGGGACCAGCCGCGGCCGCGCCCGTCCGATTCGCTCAGCGGAGCGGACTACCTGCGCGCGAAGGCGCGCTCGGCGGCGGCCGAGGACGCGGTTTCGCGGAAGGTGCATTCGCCGCTTGCTTCACGCGCGCGCGCGAGCGCGAAGCTGCCCGCCCCGGATCCTGCCGAGCTCCTTCGCGCCGCCTACCTGGTGGATAGGACCTCGGTCGCGTCGTTCGTCCAATGCGTGCATGAGCTCGAGGAGGCGAATCCCGAGCTTCGCCTGCTCTGCACAGGACCCTGGCCCCCGTACAGCTTCAGTGCGCCGTGAGAGACAAGTTCCTGCACGCGCCACGGAACCTCGACCCGTTTGCGGCCGAAGAGCCGCGGCTGGACGACGCTCTGTCGCGGCGCGTGAACGCGGATCCGGAGAAGCTGGAGCGCGGGCTTGCGCAGCTGGTGCTCACCGTGATCGAGCTGCTCCGGCAGCTCATGGAGCGTCAGGCGTTGCGACGCATCGACGGCGGCACGCTCAGCGAGGACGAGGTCGAGCGCCTGGGCCGCACCTTCATGGAGCTCGACAAGCGGATGGAGCAGCTGCGAATGGAGTTCGGGCTCACGGAGGAAGACCTCAACCTCAATCTCGGCCCGCTCGGGAACCTGCTCTAGCTACGCGAGCTTGTTGCTGAGCTTCTTCGCCTGGACGCTGATCATCCGCACGTCTTCGCTGGTGCGCTCCAGCCGGTCCGCGGCGTTGCCCACCTGCTTGGCGAACTTCTGCAGGTCGAGGTTCATGCCGAACACCTTCGTGCGGCGGCGCTCCTTGATCGTCTGAGCGGCGACGAAGCCGAGCGCCGCCACGCCGACGGCGCCGCGGATGGCCTGGCTGGGATTGAGGTTCATTGCCACAGGTCCCTCCGTGGATTGGGGTATGGCTTTTGCTACCCGGTGCCGCGCCCGTGCGAACTCCTCACGCCGGGACACGTGCGAACATACGTTCGTGTCAACAGGTCAGGCCACGATCCTCCACGCGGACCTCGATGCCTTCTACGCGTCCGTCGAGCAGCGGGACGATCCGCGGCTGCGTGGCCGGCCCGTGATCGTCGGCGCCGGCGTGGTGCTCGCCTGCAGCTACGAGGCCAAGGCGCGCGGGGTGCGCACGGCGATGGGCGGTGGCACCGCGCGTCGCCTGTGCCCGGACGCGGTGGTGGTATCGCCGCGCATGTCCGCCTACTCCGAGGCGAGCAAGGCGGTGTTCAAGGTGTTCGAGCGCTGGTCGCCCCTCGTCGAAGGGCTCTCGATCGACGAGGCGTTCCTCGACGTCCACGGCCTCGACCACATCTTCGGCACGCCCGAGCAGATCGCAGTCCGGCTACGGCGCGACGTGCGGGAGCGCGTGGGCCTGCCGATCACGGTCGGCGTTGCGCGAACCAAGTTCCTGGCGAAGGTGGCTAGCGCGGTGGCCAAGCCGGACGGACTCCTGGTGGTGCCGCCGGACCGCGAGCTCGCGTTCCTGCACCCGTTGCCGGTGGAGCGGCTGTGGGGGGTGGGGGAGAAGACGTCGCAGAAGCTGCGCCCGCTCGGGATCACGACGGTGGCGGAGGTGGCGAGGCTGCCTGAGTCAACGCTGGTGTCGATCGTCGGGCGCGCCGCCGGGCGGCACCTGCATGCGCTGGCGCACAACCGCGACCCGCGGCGCGTGCGGCCGGGTCGCCGGCGGCGCTCGATGGGAGCGCAGCACGCGCTCGGGCGCCGCGCCCCGCGTTCGTGCGAGGCGCTCGACGCCAACCTCGTGGGCCTCGTGGAGCGCGTTGCGCGCCGGTTGCGCGCGGCGAGTCGGGTCTGCAGGACGGTGGTGTTGCGACTCCGCTTCGAGGACTTCACGCGTGCCACCCGCTCGCACACGCTCACGGAAGCCACGGCGCACACACAGAAGATCCTCGCCACCGCGCGCGGCCTGCTGGCGGAAGCGATGCCCATGATCGAGCGCCAGGGGATCACGCTGATCGGGATCTCGCTGAGCAACCTGGAGGACGACTGGGCGGTGCAGCTGGCGCTGCCGTTCGACCGTCAGCGCGAGAGCGCGCTCGACGCCGTTCTCGACGATATCCGCGACCGCTTCGGCACCGGAGCGATCACCCGCGCGGTCCTGCTCGGCCGCGACCCGCACATAACCGTCCCGCTGCTGCCGGATTGACGTGGCCACCGCGGGAGCTCTCCACCGGGTGTCTCCACCTAAGCATGAAATACGTGCGCTTGGGATGACACCCGGAGCCACCCGAGTGGTGTCGCGCATGGCGCGCGGTTACGGTGGCTCTCATGACTCGCGAGCGGGTGGTGGTTGCCGGGGCGGGGGCGGCTGGGCTGTCTGTGGCCGCGATGCTCAAGCGGCAAGGCATCGACCCTTTGGTGCTGGAGCGGACGGGCCAGGTGGGATCGAGCTGGCGCTCGCGCTACCACAGCCTGCGCCTGAACACGCCGCGCATCACCTCAACGCTCGCCGGCTACCGGATGCCGCGGCGCTACGGGCGCTGGCCCGGGCGCGATCAGGTGGTGGAGTACCTCGAGGAGTACGCGCGCCGGCACCGGCTGCGGCTGCAGTTCCACACGGAGGTGAGGCGCGTGGAGCGCGCCGGCGGGCTTTGGAGGCTCGCCACCTCCGCGGGCGAGATCGACACCGCCTTCGCCGTCATCGCCACCGGCCACGACGCCGAGCCGAAGCTCCCGGACTGGCCCGGCCGCCACGGCTTCACGGGCGAGCTGATCCACGCGTCCGCCTACAGGAGCGCCGAGCCGTTTGCCGGCAGGAGCGTGCTCGTGATCTCGGCCCGCAACACAGGCTCGGAGATCGCACACGAGCTCGCTGCGAGCGGGTGCCGGGTCTGGACGTCGATGCGAACCGCTCCGAGCGTCGTGCCGCGCGAATGGCCGCGCGGCCTCCCACTCAACTACGCCACCGTGCTGATGGATCCGCTTCCCGACTTCTTCGTCGACCAGGGCGGCTACCTGTTCCAGCGTCTGATCTACGGGAACCTGGCGCGATACGGCATCCCGCGCGCGCCGATCGGCGCGCAGAGCGCGACGAAGAAGCGGCACGTCTCGGCCCTCGTGGACAGCGGCTTCATCGAGGACGTGAAGCACGGCAGGGTGAAGCTCGTGCCGAACGTGGAGCGCTTCGAGGCCTCGGAGGTCGTGCTCGTGGATGGAGCCCGCCTCTCGCCGGACGTGGTCATCGCCGCCACCGGGTACCAGCGGAACCTGCCGTCGATCGTCGGCCACCTCGGCGTGCTCGACGGCTTCGGGCTGCCGGCACTGCATGGAAGGCCCCTCCGCTGGCGCGCGCACCCCCGCGCGCCGCGGCTCCACTTCAATGGCTACTACACCACCGCCGCGGGGCAGCTCCGCTTCATGAGGATCGATGGCCGGCGCGTGGCCCGCGAAATCGCGCGTCAGCTCCCCGGATGACTCGAGTGGAACGGCACCACCAGCACCGGCCGGGTGGCGCGATGGAGGGCTCCCGCCGAGAATCCGCCGAGCGCCATGGCCTGGATCGCGCCGAGCCGCCGTGAGCCCATCACCACAAGCCGCGCGTCCAAGCGGTCAGCCTGCTCGGCCACGATCGAGTCGGTGTGCTCTTTCGCCTCCACAACGAGCGCCTCGGCCTCCAGTCCGGCTTCGCGCGCCAGCTTCACGCCTTTTGCCGCCTCGCCGGCCGCCGCCTCCCGGCCCGCGGTCTCGAGCTCGTCCATCGCTTCGCGAAGCGCACCGGTGAGCCCGGCGGCCGAATAGCGGTACGCGGGGGTCGACTCGATCGAGCGCCACACGTGCAGCACCACCGCGCGCGAGCCCGGGAATAGGCGTGCCGCCTCGGCGATGGCGTTGTGCGACGGCTCCGAGTCGTCGAAGCAGATCAGGATGGGCCGCGAGTCCTCCGGCATGCGCGCGAAGCGTACCCATGGCGGCTGCTCGCCATAATGGGACGGTGAGCCAGGAACCACGGGGACCCGTCGGCTGGTACAGGAAGGGCTCCTACTTCACCGAGCTTCCGCCGGCGTTCGCCAATGCGCGCGTGGAGCACGTGATGCGCCGCGGCGTGCTCACGTGCCCGCCCGAGACCGGCATCCGCGCGGTGGCCGAGATGATGGCCGCCAACCATGTGCACTCGCTCGTGGTCACGGGCTTCGGTGACGGCGGCCCGGGCCGTGACGGCTGGGCCGTGATCTCCGACCTCGATCTCATGAACGCGATGCGCGCCGAGCAGGAGCACGAGCCCACCGCCGGCGATGTGGCCAAGCGACCGGTGGTGGTGTCGGAGTCCGACAGCGCGAGCCGTGCTGCCCAGCTCATGTGCGAGCACAGCACCAGCCATCTCATCGTCGTGGACGAGGAGGCGCATCCCGCCGGCGTGGTGTCCACGCTCGACCTCGCCGCCGCGCTCGCGTGGGGGCTGGGGGAGGCCGAAGGGGACTAGTGACCTGAGTCATCATTTCGCCGGCACCTTCCCGGCGTCTGGTCGCGCCTGACGCCACTTCAGACTCAGGCCACTAGCGCGGCCGCCAGCGAGTGATCGCCGCGAGCACCACGCCGATCACCGCCACCTCGGCCACCACGTTCAGCACGCCGAGAACCGTGAACCAGTTGCCCACATCGTCGGTCATGCCGAACAGGCCGATGGTGCGGCTGGCCACGTAGAAGCCGAGCGCGGCCCAGCAGAGCAGTCCCGCCGCAAACCAGACATCACGAACGGGGCAGACCACGAGCCCGATCGCCAGCGGCACGCATGCCGCGGCGAGCCCGAGCTCGAGCAGCCCGATGGCGGAGCTCTCCTCCAGCGAGCCCGGGCCGTCGAGCAGGTGGATGAGTGCCACGAGGAGGAGGCCGCCGGCCGCGACGAGCGCGGGGCCGCGGCTCGTGGCGGGGCGGCTGAGGTGAGCTGTGAGCGTGGACATGTCTCGGTTCCCTGGGTCTGGTGGGTATCTGCCCAGAGTGTCGGGCGCGCGCGGCCGCGCGGAAAGGGGCAGCCAGCGCGAAGTCATCTCCGGCGGAACTCAGGGCCATAACCGGCGGCTATTGCGACGCCGGTTGGGCGGCGTGCTCCACGGGGCCGCCCGAGTGCAGCTCGTCAGCTCGCATCCGGAGCCGCTCGATCAGGTCATTCACGGCCTGAGTGGGCTCGCCGTAGGCCGGCAGCACGAGCACGAAGCTCCGCGGGAAAGCGAGGTCCTCCACCTCGACCACCGCGAAGTCGCGCGTGCGGAGCACGTACCGCGAGAGCAGGACGGGCGCCTTCCGTGCACGCGCCTCGCTCTTGGCGGCCTGCGGCGTGCCCACCTCGCACAGGGCCGGCGGGGCGCCCAGGCCACGTTCCCGGAGCACGGCATCCACGGTCCAGCGCGCGTTCGACGACGGGTCGCGCAGCACCATCGGCGTGCGCAGGAACTCGGGCAGGGAGACCTGCTGCCGCCGCGCCCACGGATGTGCGAGCGGCACCGCGCACACCACCTCGTCCTCCAGCAGCGGCAGCTCGCGCACGCCCGGGTATGGAGTGTGATGCGGACGGCTTGCCGCCACCCCCAAATCCGCACGGCCATCGGCAACGAGGTCCCTTACGACCGTGGAGTTGGCGGTGGTGAGCTCCACCGGGAGGGGTCGCTCGCCGCCGAGGTCCCCGAGCAGATCGGACACGATGGCCTCGGCGGCGGAATGGCTCGAGGCGAGCCGGACCGGACCGCCCGAGCGGCGCAGCCCCACCAGCACTTCGTCGAGCCGGTCCGCCTGCTCGAGCAGGCGCCGCGCCTCGTCGTACAGCCGCCGCCCCGCGGGCGTGAGCTTCACGCCCTTCGACGAGCGCTCGAGCAGTTGCGTGCCGGCCAGACTCTCGAGCGAAGCGAGCCGCTTGGACAGCGCGGGCTGGGACACCCCCAGCCGAAGCGCCGCGCGCCCGAGGCTGCCCGAGTCCGCGGCGGTGCAGAACGTCCGCAGCTCGTTGATGTCCGGGGGCCGCTCGGATGAGGCCATGGAAGGGAGGCTATCGGTCGATTGGCGGGACTCAGTAGTTCCCCGAAGCCGGACGCCCGCCAACCGGCGGACAACTACGGAGGCGATAACGGCCGGATATGGGCTCGGCCGAGCGCCGGAATGACTTTCGCCATTTCCGCCCTTCGCAGCGCCTGGCCTGGGACCGATGCTCGGAGCAGAAAGGCAAGCACGGAGGAACCCAAAGAAATGGCACCTGTACTCACACCCCCAGAGGAAGCCGAACGAATTCGGCACGAGGACTTCGACTACGCGGCCGCAGAGGGGCTGCGCGATCGCGACTGGCGCGCGTGGATGATGGTCGGAGTCGGCCTCACCTCGCTGCTGGCGATCCTGGCCCTGATCGTCGCGCTCGTGAAGCTCGGCCAGACGAGCAACGACAACACGCCCGCGGCGAGCATGAACGCACCGGCCGCGGCTGGCGGGCACGCGATGGCCGCCGACACCACAGGCTCGGCGCCCACCCTTGCCGACGCCAAGGGCATGAAGTTCGAGAAGTTCCAGCCGGTCGATCCCACGCTCCCGGCGGTCCCGCCGGGCGCGGTGAAGCACTTCACCGTGGGCGTTGACCAGCACGTCGTTCAGGTCGACCCCGCTCTGGCTCCGGTGCAGGCGTGGACCTACACCGTGAACGGCAAGGTCTACAAGGGCACCGCCGCCTCGCCGCCGATCGTGGTGAACGAGGGCGACCAGGTCTCCATCAAATTCGTGAACGGCGCGAACAAGGCCATGCACGTGAACATGGCCCACTCGATCGACTTCCACTCGGCTGAGGTCGCGCCCTCCAAGTACTACGTGGACATCGCCCCCGGCAAGTCGGAAACCATCAACTTCGTCGCGAAGCACCCGGGCGTGTTCATGTACCACTGCGCCACGCAGCCGATCCTGATGCACACCGGGGCGGGGATGACGGGAATGATGGTCGTCAAGCCGCGCAAGCTGGCGCCGGTGGACAAGGAGGTGTGGCTCGTCCAGAACGAGTTCTACATCGGCCAGCCAGGCGGGCTCACCGACATGGCGAAGGTGAACGCCGAGAAGCCCGACGTGATGGCGTTCAACGGCTACGCCAACCAGTACAAGCTGAACCCGATCACCGTGAGGAAGGGCGAGCGCATCCGCGCCTACGTCCTCGACGCGGGCCCCAGCAAGTGGAGCGCCTTCCACGTGATCGGCACTGTGTTCGACACCACCCACATCGAGGGCGTGGTGGGGCACGACTCGCAGACCGTCAATCTCGCGCCGTCGCAGGGCGGCTGGGTGGAGTTCACGCTCGACCAGGAGGGCAACTACCCCTTCGTCACCCACTCCTTCGGCGACATGGCCAAGGGCGCGGCCGGAATGTTCCACACCACCGGCGCTCCGATGCCGAAGGCTCCCGCCGCGACCGCGCCGGCCCCGGCGGCGAAGGGCGGCATCGCGGTCACGCTCGGCGACATGTGGATCAAGTCGCCGGTGTCGTCGGCGAAGGCCGGGAAGGTGAGCTTTCAGGTGCGAAACAGCGGCGCGACGATGCACCAGTTCGCCATCGTCAGGGCGCCCGCCCAGCTGAACGCCGGGGTGCCGAGCGGCGCCCTCGCCAAGAGCCCGCAGCTGATGGGCGGCAAGAGCGCGACGGTGTCCGCCACGCTCAAGCCCGGGAGCTACGAGCTGGTGTGCATCATGCCCGGCCACTACCAGGCAGGCCAGCACATCCCCTTCACGGTGAGCGGCTGACATACACGACACAAGCCTCCGGTGCTTGCCACCGGCCAGGGAGCGGCGTCTTGCCAGAGGCGCCGCTCCCGCCTTTTTTGCGAAGCGTTCAGTAGCGCTTAAGCTGTGCGGCAGGACCGCAAGTGAGGAAGGAGTGACGTATGGGGTCGAGGCTCACGGTTCCGTTGGTGCGGGACGGCGGCGAGCTCCGCGAGGCATCGTGGGAGGAGGCGCTCGGTCGCGCGGCGGAAGGCTTCTCGCGCGCGCGCGAGGCGGACGCCCGCAGGTCGTTCGGAGTTTTCTCCTGCTCGAAGGCCACCAACGAGATGAACTTTCTGGCGCAGAAGTTCGCGCGCCAGGTGATGGGCTCGAACAACGTCGACTCGTGTAACCGCACCTGACACGCTCCAAGCGTCGTCGGTCTGGCGACGGTGTTCGGTGCGGGCGGCGGGACGTCGTCCTATAGGGAGATCGAGCAGACGGACCTCATCGTCCTCTGGGGTTCGAACGCGCGCGAGACCCACCCAATCTTCTTCCAGCACCTGCTGCGAGGGGTCCACAATGGCGCGCGGATGATCGCGGTCGATCCACGCCGCACGTCCTCGGCCCAGTGGGCGGACCTCTGGCTCGGCCTCGACGTGGGCGCCGACATCGCACTCGCGAACACGATGGCGCGGGTGATCATCCACGCGGGACTCCACAACAGGGCATTCATCGAACACGCCACCACCGGCTTCGACGAGTACGCGGCCGCCGTGGAGCCGTACACGCTCGAGGAGGGCGAGCGGCTCACCGGCGTGCCGTCGGAGGCGATCGGCGACGCCGCCCTCGCCTACGCCCGCGCCGACCGGGCGATTCTCTGCTGGACCCTTGGGATCACCGAGCACCACAACGCGGTGGACAACGTGCTCGCGCTGATCAACCTCGGCCTGCTGTGCGGGCACGTGGGCCGCTGGGGCTCCGGGCTCAACCCGCTGCGCGGCCAGAACAACGTGCAGGGCGGCGGCGACATGGGCGCCATCCCCAACAAGCTGCCGGGCTTCCAGGACATCGAGAAGGACGCCGCCGCGCGCGAGCGGTTCGAGGCCGCGTGGGGCGTGCCGATCGACCCGCACTACGGCTGGCACCTCACCGCGATGTTCGAGGCGATGGAGCGCGGCGACCTTCGCACGCTCTACGTGATCGGCGAAAACCCGGCCCAGTCGGAGGCGGACGCGAGCCGCGCGCGCAGGCTGCTCGAGGGGCTCGACCTGCTCGTGGTGCAGGACATCCTGCTCACGAGCACCGCGGAGATGGCGGACGTGGTGTTCCCCTCCACGGCGTCATGGTGCGAGTCGGAAGGCACGGTGACCAACTCCGAGCGGCGGGTGCAGCGCGTGCGCAAGGCGCTCGACCCGCCGGGCGACGCCCGCGACGACATGTGGATCCTGTCCGAGCTCGCCCGCCGCCTCGGCTACGAGTGGGGCGAGCCGAGCGCCGAGGAGGCATGGGACGAGCTGCGGTCGCTAAGCCCGATGCATGCCGGGATGGCCTACCAGCGCCTCGAGCGCATGGGCGGCATCCAGTGGCCATGCCCGGACGAGGCGCACCCGGGCTCGCCGTTCCTGCACGACCGTCTGTGGGCGGATCCGCTCGTTGGGCCGCCCGCGCCGTTCAGCGTGGTGGAGCACGAGCCGCCGGTGGACGAGCTCGACGCGAGCTTCCCGATCAGGCTCACCACCGGACGCCGGCTCGAGTCGTTCAACACGGGGGCTCAGTCGGGCCTCTATCGCTCGCCGCTCCACCGGGGCGAGACCATCGACCTGTCGCCCGAGGACGTTCAGCGGCTCGGGCTGTCCGAGGGCGAGCTGGTGCTCGTGAGCTCGCGCAGGGGAAGCGTGGCGGCGCCCGTGCGGGTGGACTCGACGCTGCGTCCGGGCCTCGCGTTCATGACGTTCCACTTCCCCGAGCAGGTGGAGACGAACAAGCTCACGATCGACGCCACCGATCCGCGCTCCGGCACGGCCGAGTTCAAGGCGGCGGCGATACGCGTGGAGAAGATCGAGCGCGACGACCGCGCGGGCGCGCCCGCGTTTGTCTCGAAGGGAGCGTGAATGGACCTTCGCCTCGGCACCGTGGTCGCCAGTCCCGCGGAGCGGGAGGCGGTGGCGTCCGTGCTCGGTCCGGCGGTGTCGCGCTGGGAGGGCGGCACGCGCGCGGACGAGACCGAGGGTCACGTGGCGCATGGCGGCCACGAGGCCCGCGACGGCCGCCACCTGCTGCTGCCCGTGCTGCGCGCGGTGCAGGAGCGAGTGGGCTGGATCAGCGAGCCGGCGCTCGACCACATCTGCGAGCGGCTCACGATTGCGCGCGCGGACGTGTACGGCGTGGCGAGCTTCTACGGGTTGCTGAGTGTGGAGCCGCGCGCGCCGCGCGTCATACACGTGTGCGACGACATCGCGTGCAGGTGCGCGGGGGCGGAGGAGCTGATCACGACGCTCGAGGAGCGTCTCGGGCCGGAGAACGCAGACGACTCGCATGAGGTCACGTGGGTGCGCAGCCCGTGCCTCGGGCAATGCGACCGAGCCCCCGCCGCCCTTGTCACGTCGGCCGGCGAACAATCCGTTGAGGTCGTGCTTGCGCCGGTGTCTGACGCGAACGCCGCGGCGGCGGAGGTCATGGGTCATAGGTCAGAGGTCAGAGGGGTCACTGTGCCCCAGGCTGGCGCACCTGCCCTTCGACTCCTGGGCCGTGTTGGCCGCGTGTCGCCTCACTCGCTCGACGACTACCGGGCGCAGGGTGGATACGCGGCTCTGCGGCGTGCGTTTGAGCTGGGACCCGACGGCGTCATTCGTGAGGTGAAGGAGTCGGGACTGGTTGGGCGCGGGGGGGCGGCGTTCCCCACGGGGGTGAAGTGGGAGGCGGTGGCGCGGCAGCCGCGGCGTCCGCACTACCTCGTCTGCAACGCGGACGAGTCCGAGCCCGGCACGTTCAAGGACCGCGTGCTGATGGAGGGCGATCCGTTTGCCGTGATCGAGGCCATGACGATCGCCGCGTACGCCACCGCGTGCGAACGCGGCGTGATCTACCTGCGCGGCGAGTACCCGGAGGCGTACGAGATCCTCGACGTCGCGCTCGAGGAGGCACGCGCCCGCGGGCTGCTCGGCCCGGACATCCTGGGGCACGGATTCAGCTTCGACATCGAGATCCGCCGCGGCGGAGGCGCCTACATCTGCGGCGAGGAGACCGCGATCTTCAACTCGATCGAGGGCTATCGCGGCGAGCCGCGCAGCAAGCCGCCCTTCCCGGTGACCGAGGGGCTCTTCGGCATGCCGACCGTGGTGAACAACGTCGAGACGCTCGTGAACGTGCCCGAGATCGTGCTGTTCGGCGGCGCGGCGTTCGCGTCCGTGGGCGGCGGCGTATCCACGGGCACGCGGTTGTTCTGTCTCTCCGGCTGCGTGGAGTCACCCGGCGTGTACGAGGTGCCATACGGCACGCGGCTCCGTGAGCTGATCGAGCTGGCGGGTGGCGTGGCCGGCGGGCGGCCGCTCCAGGCGGTCCTGCTCGGCGGCGCGGCCGGGTCGTTCGTGGGGCCGGACCAGCTCGACCTCGAGCTCACGATCGAGGCCGCGCGTGAGGTGGGCACCACGCTCGGGTCGGGGGTGGTGATGCTCTTCGACGACCGCGTGGACATGCGTGGCATCCTCATGCGCATCGCGGGCTTCTTCCGGGACGAGTCGTGCGGCCAGTGCGTGCCGTGCAGGGTGGGCACAGTGCGGCAGGAGGAGGCGCTCGCGCGGCTCATCTCCGGCCGCACGCGCGGCAGCGCGCGCGATGAGATCTCGCTGCTGGGTGAGATCGGTGACTGCATGCGCGACGCGTCCATCTGCGGGCTCGGACAGACGGCGAGCAGCGCCATCGCCTCGGCAATCGCCTTGGGGGTCTTCGATGACTGACATCTACGCGGAAGCCGGGGTGCGCATGGTCGAGCTGGAGGTGGACGGCCAGCCCGTGACGGTCCGCGAGGGAGCCACGATCCTCGACGCCTGCAAGAAGGCCGGGATTCACACTCCCACGCTCTGCTACGGGGAGACGCTGCGGCCCGCGAACGTGTGTCGCGTGTGCGTGGTGGAGCTGGAGGGCGCTCGGGTGCTCGCGCCGGCGTGCTCGCGCCTTGCCGAAGCGGGAATGAAGGTGCTCACCGACTCGCCGCGCGTGCGCCACTCGCGCAAGCTGGTGCTCGAGTTCCTCGGCTCGAGCGTCGACCTGTCCACGGCGCCGGAGGCCCAGCTGTACGTGCAGCAGTACGGAGCCGACAGCGAGCGCTACGGCCCGCCGGCGCCTCCCAGCGGGGACCGCGACCGCGCGCGGGCCGGGCATCACCGGGTGCCGGACGGCCAGACGGCCGCCACCGTGCACCAGCCCGTGAAGATCGACAACGACCTGTACGTGCGCGACTACTCCAAGTGCATCCTCTGTTACAAGTGCGTGGACGCCTGCGGCGAGCAGTACCAGAACACGTTCGCGATTCACGTGGCCGGCCGCGGGTTCGACGCCCGCATCTCCACCGAGCTGAACGTGGACCTGCCGGACTCCGCGTGCGTGTACTGCGGCAACTGCATTGCCGTCTGCCCCACCGGGGCCCTCATGCCGCGGAGCGAGTACGAGCTGCGCGAGCGAGGCGAGTGGAAGCCTGTGGAGCAAACCGTCACCCGCACGGTCTGCGGCTTCTGCGGCGTTGGCTGCAACCTCGATCTGGTGGTGCAGGACAACCAGGTGGTGCGGGTGGACTCGCCCGACGACCACGACATCACGCGCGGAAACCTCTGTGTGAAGGGCCGTTTCGGGTACGAGCACGTGCAGAACGGCGGCACTAAGAGGCCTCTCACCTGATGTAGGTACGCTCCCGGCGCCTTGGCCTCTTCCACTCGACCGAGGCTGGACGAGTTCGCGATCGGATTCGACCAGCGTGACCGCGACCGGCTGCACGCTCTCTGGGACGAGGTGATCGACTCCCAGCAGTGGGCGCACGGCCCGATGACCGACCGCTTCGAGGCGGCGTGGGAGGAATGGAACGGCGCCCCGGCTGTGGCGCTGTCCGGCTGGGGCGGCGGCGCGGTGGCTGCGCTCGAGTTCGCGGGAGTGCGCGGCGAGGCGGTGCTATGCCCCTCCAACACGTTCATGGCCACGCCGCTCGCCATCCTCAAGGCCGGCGGCCGCCCTGTGTTCGTGGACTGCAATCGCGAGGACCTGTGCATGTCCTTCGAGGACTTCGAGAGGAAGGCCGAGCGGGAGCGGCCGCGCGCCTGCTTCCTCGTGCACATAGGAGGGCACATCGCGTTCGACGTCGAGCGGATCGCCGCCTACTGCCGCGACCACGGGATCTTCCTGCTCGAGGACTGCGCGCACGCGCACGGCGCGTCGTGGAACGGCCGCCGCGCCGGCACCTACGGGGATGCCGGCGTGTACTCCCTGTACGCCACGAAGACCATCAGCACGGGCGAGGGCGGCGTGCTGGTTTCACATGACGACGCCCTTCTGGATTACGCTCGCTCCTACCGCAACTACGGTAAGCCTGACTTTGCGGTCGAGGGGCTGAACTACCGCATGAACGAGTTCACCGCCGCTCTGGGCCTCGTGCAGGTCGAGCGGCTCGAGGAGATCGTGGCGTGGAAGAACGAAATCGCGCGCACGGTGCTGAATGAATCGCATCCCGGGCGCCTACGTCTGCCGGACGGGATGGTCTCGGGGCTTTACAAGTACATAGTGTTCGATCCGATCGAGCGCTCCACGGGCAAGGTCTACGACGAGCCCTGCCATCGGCTAATGGGAACGGGCGAAGATCTGCCGAATTCCGACTGGGTCGCAAGCCATCATTGGTGCGTGCCCCTCTACTACAGGCCGGAGGGTATGGAATGAGCCGTGTGCTCGTGACAGGAGGGGCCGGGTTCATCGGTTCCTTCGTAGTTGACCAGCTACGTGCCGCTGGCCATGAGGCCGTGATATTCGATGTGCGGGAGTCGCCGCACCATGCGCGGGGTGAGGTGCCGACCGTGATCGGCGACGTTCTCGACTACGACGCGGTGCGGGAGGCGGCGCGCGGCTGCGACGCCATCGCGCACCTGGCTGCGGCGGCCGACGTGGGGGAGGTGGCCAAGGACCCGGACACCGCCGAGCGGCTCAACTCGCGCGGCACCTTCAACGTGCTCGAGGCGGCCCGCGAGGAAGGCGTGCAGCGCGTGATCTACGCGTCCACGATCTGGGTCTACTCGGAGGCGGAGGGAAGCGTGGACGAGGACGTGCCGCTGCATCCGCCGGCACATCTCTACACGGCCACGAAGCTTGCGGGCGAGCTCTACTGCCGCTCCTACAGCGAGCTGTTCGGCCTCGACACAACGATCCTTCGCTTCGGCATCCCGTACGGGCCGCGAGCGCGCGCGGCAGCGGTGGTGCCGTCATTCGTGGCGCGCGCCCTTGCGGGCGAGCCTCTGTCGATCGCCGGCACGGGCGAGCAGACCCGCCGCTTCGTCTACGTCGAGGACCTTGCCGAGGGCGTGGTGCGCGCGCTGGCGCCGGTGGCGGCCAACCGCACCTACAACCTGGTGGGCCGCGACGACGTGTCGATTCGCAATATCGCGGACACCGTGCGGGACCTCGTGGGCGATGTGGACATCGTCCACACCCCGGGCCGCGCGGGGGACTTCAAGGGCGGCGCCGAGATCTCCGGTCAGCGCGCCGCCGTCGAGCTCGGCTGGCACCCGGAGACCGACTTCCGAGAGGGCGTGACCAGGTACATCGCCTGGCACCGCCGCCAGGAGGCGTTGGCGCCGCAGCGGACGGCCGAGCCGCTGATGGAGCGCGTCCGTGCCGCGGGCTCCAGCGCCGGCATCGCGATAGCCGCTGCCGTTGCCGGTGCCCTGGCGGCGCTGCTCAGCCGCTGGGATGTTGCCACGGACCCCGTGAGCTTCCTGGGCGCCATGGTGCTGTTCGGCGTGCCCGTGGCCCTGATCGCCGGCATTGACTGGACGCGCGACCGTGTGCGCGCGGGGCTCGTGATCCTGGCCATGCTCGTGGGCGTGGCATTCCAAGCGCTCACGCCGCAGACCCGCGACATGGCACAGGACGTGCTGCACCATCGAATCATGCTCGCCCTGGTGGTGCTCGCCTCCATCACGGCGCTCGCCGCCGGCCGCGCATGGCGCAGCGGCCGCGAGGGTCAGCGCGACGCCGCCGGCTGAACCGGCGGCGTGACCGGCTCGAGGTGGCGGCGCGACAGCTCCTCGAGGATGCGCGGCATCGCCGCGACCGTGTTGCGCCACGACCCCGGGGCGCTGTACTCATCGGAGTCATGGAGCAGGAGAACGTCGCCGTCGGCCACCTCGCGCGTGACCTCCGCGGCGATGCGCTCGGGCGTGATGCGGCGCCGCCAGTCGTGCCCCCAGCGCGACCACAGCAGGGTTCGGTATCCGTTCCGCCGCACGATGGCGAGACCGGCCGGGCTGAAGATGCCGTACGGCGGGCGATAGAGCGTCGGCCTCGTGCCGATCGTCTCCTCGAGCACCTGCGCGCCGCGCTCGAGGTCACTCGCGAACGCGCGCGGCGTGAGCCGCAGCTGATTGCGGTGCCGGTACCCGTGAAGCGCCACCACGTGCCCCTCCCGCGCGATCCGCTGGGCGATCTCCGGCCAGCGCCGCACGTTCTCGCCGATGAGGAAGAACGTCGCGGAAGCGCCCGCGCCGGCGAGGATGTCGAGGAGCGCCGGCGTTCCCTCGGGGTGCGGCCCGTCGTCGAAGGTGAGCGCCACCCCGCGCGCGCCGGCCGGCAGGAGGCGCGGCACCCCGATCACGTCGGACACCGCCGGGACGATGGGCGCGAGCGCGGGTGCTGACCACGCGGCCGCCCCGGCGAGTGCGAGCGTTCGGATGACCACCGCGCAATCCTGTCACTGATGGCGCTCGGTCTCGTAGCCGCACTGCTGGCCGCCGCCTGTTACGAGTGTGGCTACGTGCTGCAGGCTCTGGAGGCACGGGAGACTCCGCGCGAGCACGCGCTGCGGGCGTCGCTGCTGCTGCGGCTCGCGGCGCGAGGGCGCTGGCTCGCGGGCACGGCGCTCACCCTCGTGGGGGCGGGACTTCAGGTGTTCGCGCTCGCGCATGCTCCGGTCACGGTCGTGCAGCCGGTGCTCGCGCTCGGACTCGTGGGTCTGCTGGTGCTGGCTCACTACGTCCTGCGTGAGCGAATTGGGCGGCCGGAGCTGGCGGGCGCGGCGGCCGTTATCGCAGGAGTGGTGCTCGTCGCGCTGGCGGCCCCCGGACGCTCCGACGAGGTCACCTCGACGGTGGCGCTCGTGGCGTTCGCGGCGCCGATCGCGGTGCTCGCTTTCATGCCCTTCGCTCTGCGCTCGCGCTCCCCGCTGTGGCTCGCGGCCGTGGGCGCGGCGGCGGGTGACGCTCTCGCGGCGATCGCCCTCAAGCTCACAGCCGATGCTGCCGCGTCCGGCCGGCCGGAGCTCGCGGTGCTCGGCGTGGCGGGGGCGGGCGTGGCCGGCGCGCTTGCGCTCACCGCGGAGATGAGCGCCCTGCGCGGGCTGCCGGCCTCGCGCGTGGCGCCGGTGGTGGTGAGCGCCCAGGTGGTGGTGCCGGCCGTGGCCGCGATGGTGGCGTTCGGAGAGCCGGTGAGCGTGGACGTGGTGGCCGGCGTGCTGCTGGCGGGAGCGGGAGCGGCGCTGCTCGGCGCCTCAGGCGTGGTCGGTGAGCTGCGCGGCAGCCCGCCCGATGCCGAAGCGCTCGCGGATCACTGACGCGGCGGTTGGCAGGGACGCAAAGGACGGCCGCTCCGAGGGCCCCCTCGCGAGCGCCCGGCTGAGGGCGGGGCCGAGCTCGGCGCGCGTGGACGCCACGTCCGCCAGCCCGAAGCGGCGGAAGGCGGCGTTGTTCGCGCGGATGTGGCCGCGGCCCCAGCCGTAGGAGACAGTTGGGCAGCCGCAGAGATACGCCTCGAGCACGGTGAGTCCCGCCGTGGAATGAACGAGCGCGTCCGCCGCGGCGAACAGCTCGGGCACCTGGTTGGTGAAGCCAAGCGGGCGCACGCGCGGCTCCTCCCCGTAGCGCGCCTCCACCCGCGTGCGCAGCTCGTCGTTGCGGCCGCACATCACCACAACCGTCACGCCTGGCAGCGCGAGCGCTTCGTCCACCGCGCCCATCACATCGCCCACTCCCCAGCCGCCGCCGGACACCACCACCACGGCGCCGTCGGGAGGCAGGCCGAGCGTGCGCCGCGCCACGTCGCGCCCGGGGGGATGGATGAAGGCCGGGTCGTTCAGCCCGCGCACCGGCACCACGTCCGTGTCCGCACCGGCCACCACGCGCACCTCCTCCACCGATTCCGGATGCGTGACGAGGTGCAGGTCCACCCCCGGATGCGCCCAGTAGAGAAGCGAGGCCAGGTCGGTGATCGCGGATACCACCGGCACCTGCAGGCGGCCCTTGAGCCGGAGCCTGCCTAGCGCCTCCGTCACGCCGGGATAGGTGGACACGATCACCGCGGGCTGCTCGCGCTCGATCAGGCGCAGCAGGCCACGGCCGCCGAGGAACACGCTGCCCCACCCTGCGAGCGCGCGCAGCGGCGGCACCCTCGTCATCAGCCAGTGTTCCACGTCGAAGATCACATTCCCGATCCGCGAATGGAAGGCGCTTCCGCCCATCACGATCCGCTCCACCAGCCGCCCCATGGCTGCCAGGCCGTCCTCGATCTTCACCGGCACCTCGGGCGCCTCCTCGGAGAACCCTGAAGCGAGCCAGCGCGCGGGCAGGTCATGCCCCTCACCAATGCCTGCCGACAGGATCAAAACGCCGCCCATGGCTCGGCACGCTACTCGCTAGCGCTCCCCGACAAGCGCCGCTGCACGCAGGGAAAAACCGCTTGCAATAGCCGTCAGCGCTGTGGTTGCATGCAACCCGTGCGCGCGGCGGTGACCAAGGCGGTCGGGGCGATGGAGCTGGTGGACGTCCCGGAGCCGCACGAGCCGGGGCCCGGCGAGGTGATGGTGGGATCGATGGCCGTGGGCATCTGCGGCTCGGATTACCACTTCTTCGCGGGTCATCTCACCGAGGAGGCCGGCGGCGGCGAGAAGGCCTTCCCGAAGATCCAGGGCCACGAGGTGGCCGGGGTGGTGGTGGCGGTTGGCGAGGGCTGCAGCCCCGAGCTCGAGCCGGGGCGGCACGTCGCGCTCCATCCGCTGAGCGCCTGCGGCGAGTGCTATCCGTGCAGCGTCGGCAGGCCGAACACGTGTGACAACTTCCAGCTCATCGGCATCCATGTGGACGGCGGCCTGCAGGAGCGCCTGATGATGCCCGCGGACCACGTGTTCCCGATCAACGAGGATGACCTTGGAGTGGCTGCCATGGCCGAGCCGATTTCGATCGGCGTGCGCGCGGTGAGGCGCGGGCGGATCGGCGCGGACGATCGTGTGGTGGTTCTGGGCGGCGGCCCGATCGGCCAGTCGGTGTGCCTGCTCGCCCGCGAGCGCGGCGCGGAGGTGCTGGTGGTGGACCCGCAGGAGAGCCGCCTCGGGCTGAGCCGCGAGATGGGCGCTGAGGGACTGCAGTGGTCCACGCGCGATGAGGTGGTGTCGTTCGCTCGCGAGTGGGCCGGCGGCGAGGGCGTGCCCGTGGCGGTGGACGCGACCGGCGTGCCGCAGGCCGTACGAGCGGCCGTGGACATGGCGGCCTCCGCCGGCCGGGTGGTGCAGGTGGGCATGTCCGGAGAGGAGGTGGCGCTGCGCGTGGGCAGCTTCACCGAGAAGGAGCTCGACATGCTGGGCGTGTGCTGCTGCGGTGGCGGCGAGTTCGCCGAGGCGGTGGCCGCGGTCGAGCGCAACTCGGACACGGTGCGACGGCTGATCAGCCACGAGTTCGAGCTGGAGCGTGCGCCGGAGGCGATCGACTTCGCGATGAGCAATCCCTCCGAGGTGATGAAGGTGGTGATACGTGGTGCCTGACCGTTCGGTGTACGACTACGTGATCGTGGGCGCCGGCTCGGCCGGCTGCGTGCTCGCGGGGCGGCTGAGCGAGGACCCCGACGTGAGCGTCGCGCTGCTCGAGGCCGGCGGTCCGGACACCGCGGACGAGATCCGCACGCCGGCGGCCTTCCCCGCCGTGTTCAAGTCGAACCTCGACTGGGATCTGCTCGGCGAGCAGGAGCCCGGGCTCGGCAACCGCAGGCTCTACCTGCCGCGCGGCCGCGTGGTCGGCGGCTCGAGCTCGATCAACGCGATGATCTACATCCGCGGCAATCGCGCCGATTACGACGAATGGGCGGCCATGGGTTTCGACGGCTGGGGCTACGACGACGTCCTGCCGTACTTCAAGCGCGCCGAGGACAACGAGCGCGGCGAGGACGCCTACCACGGCACCGGCGGGCCCCTGAGCGTGAGCGACAGCCGTTCGATGCATCCGCTCGTGGACACGATGATCGAGGCCGCGCAGCAGGCCGGCCACGAGCACAACCCTGACTTCAACGGGGCTCGCCAGGAGGGTGTGGGCCGCTTCCAGCTCACGCAGCGCGACGGGCTGCGATGGTCCTGCGCGGACGCGTACGTGCATCCCGCGCGGCAGCGTTCCAACCTCGACGTGATCTCGAACGCGATGGCCACGCGCGTCCTGTTCGAGGGCGATCGCGCGGTGGGCGTGGAGATCGCGCGCGACGGCCAGCTCATCCAGTTGCGGGCCGAGCGCGAGGTGATCCTCTCCGCCGGCAGCTACCAGTCACCGGTGCTGCTCATGCTGTCAGGCATCGGCCCGGCCGCGGACCTCGCGCCGCTCGGTATCGAGATGCGAGAGGACCTGCAGGTGGGCCACAACCTGCAGGACCACTGCATGGCGCAGGTGAACTACCTCACCGACGAGCCAAGCCTGTACCTCGCGGTGAACCCCGAGAACATCGCGCTGCTCGCCACCGAGGGGCGTGGGCCGCTCAGTTCGAACATCCCCGAAGCGGGCGCGTTCTTCCGCACCAGGCCGGGTCTCGACGCGCCGGACATCGAGTTTCACTTCGCGCCCTCGATGTTCTTCGACGAGGGCCTCACAGCGCCGTCGGATCACGGCTACTGCTTCGGACCCGTGGTGATCAAGCCCACGAGCCGCGGCCGCGTGATGCTGCGCGCGCCCCTCCCCGATTCGAAGCCGCGCGTGCTGTGCAACTTCCTCACCACCGAGGAGGATCGCCAAGCGATGATGGCCGGCGTGAGGATGGCGCTCGAGATCGCGAAGCAGCCGGCGCTCAAGGCGGTGGAGCGCGAGCCATTCAGCGTGCCGGCGTCGGACTCCGACGAGGACGTGATGGACTTCATCATGCGCGCCTCGCAAACCGTCTATCACCCCACCTCGAGCTGCGCCATGGGCCAGGTGGTGGACGCCGAGCTGCGGGTGTACGGCGTGGAGAACCTGCGCGTGGTGGACGCGTCTGTGATGCCGACGATCACGCGCGGCAATACCAATGCGCCGACGATCATGATCGCGGAGCGGGCCGCGGACCTGATCCGCGGTGGCGCCGCGGACCAGGTCGGAGGTCGTCCGTCGGAGGTCGGAGGCGTTTAGTCCCCGGCGCTCAGGTTGCCGGCTTGATGTTCTGGTTCACGTGGAACAGGTTGGCGGGGTCGTACTCCGCCTTCACCTTCGCCAGTCGGTCGTAGTTCGTGCCATAGCTGGCGCGGACGCGCTCCTCACCCTCCTCCATCATGAAGTTGGAATACGCGCCCCCGGCTGAGTAGGGGTGCAGGGCGTCCCAGTAGCCCACCGCCCAATCCCTCAGCGCGCCGGCGTTCGCCGGGTCCGGATCCACGCCCACGATCACCTGCGCGTAGCGCGCATCGCGGTAGCTCCACGCCGTAGCGTCCGCGGGCACCCGGCCGGCGGCACCGTCGATCGGGTAGAGATGCATCCCCGACTTCATCGTGGGCAGCTGGCGGGCGTGCTCGAGGTGAGCGTCGATGGCCGCACGCGGGATCGTCTTCACGAAGTCCGCCCGCCAGTACCACTGGTCGCCCGGCGGGTAGAGCGCGTCGAAAGCGGACTGCAGCGCGGGCAGTGGCATCGCGCCCACGCCGTCGAGAACCGGCGGCAGTGCGTCGCGCACCGGCTGGAGTGCATCCCGGGCTTCGGCCTCGTTGCCGGTGTGGCACCACACCACGCCGCACATCTTCTTCAGGTGGAGCTCCTCCGGGAACGGAGGACCCGGCGGAACCGTGAGGAACGCGAAGAAGCCGCCGACGTCGTCGGGTGCCTGGCCGATGAACTCGTCATAGAACGAGAGCACCTCCGGCGTCTGGTCGAGCGACCACAGCATCGGCCCGCCCACGACCATCGACACGGGGCGGGTCTGGAACGTGAAGGAGGTGACCACCCCGAAGTTGCCGCCGCCGCCGCGCAACGCCCAGAAAAGGTCCTCGTGCTCACTCTCACTGGCGTGAACCAGACTGCCGTCAGCGAGCACCACGTCTGCCTCGAGCAGGTTGTCGATCGACAGGCCGCACTTGCGGGTTAGATAGCCGAGGCCGCCGCCGAGCGTGAGACCGCCCACGCCGGTGGTGGAGATGATCCCCGCTGGAACGGCAAGCCCGAACGCATGGGTTGCGTGGTCCACTTCGCCGAGCGTGGTGCCGCCCGCGACGGTGGCGGTGCGCGCCTCGGGGTCCACCCGCACGCCGCGCATGAGCGAGAGGTCGATCACGAGGCCGCCATCCACGCTTCCAAGGCCGCCGCCGTTGTGCCCACCGCCACGGATGGCCAGGTCGATGCCCTCTCGGCGGGCGAGCTGGACGCACGCCACCACGTCGGCCACGTCCATGCAGCGCGCGATCAGCGCCGGCCGCCTGTCGATCATGGCGTTGTAGAGCACACGCGCGCCGTCATAGCCGGGGCTGGCGGGCTCGATCAGCTCGCCCCGCAGCGTCTCGCGGAGCTGCTCCACCGCGGCGGCGGGCAGGGACGATTCTGTGATGGACATCTGATGCTCCTTCTCAGGGGGACGGTGCGCGAGTGTCCACAGCGGTCCTTGCCGGAACCTTGGCGAAAGCTTGGAGCGTGTCAGCCGCGCGCGGGGGCGCCGAGCAGGCGCCGGTATTCCGCCTGGGCGAGCTCCGTTGGCGCAATGCCCAGTTCCTCGCGGAGCTTCTGGCGCAGCTCCTCGTACACGAGCAGCGCCTCCGCCACGTTTCCGGAGGCTTCGAGCGACTCCATCAAGAGCCCGTAGGCGCTCTCGCGGAGCGGTGCAAGCCGAATCACCTCGCGCGCCGCCCGCTCGGCGGCGGCCAGCTCGGTGCCGCCCAGCTCGAGGCAGGCTCGCCCGTAGCACTCGAGGGCGCGCAGGCGGGCATCGTCGAGCGTGCGCCGCCAGGCGTCGATCCATGCAGCCTCGTAATCACCAAGAAGGGTGCGGCGCCCGATCGTCTGTGTGCACAGCGATGCCCCCCAGGCGCGGTGCCAGTCGCCGAGAGAGCATGCCGACTCCGCCTCGTGGGCACTCGCAATCGCGCGCTCAACGTCCACATGCGCGTCCGGCGGAAGGACGAGCGTGATCTCCGACCGGCCTTCGATGTGGTGGTTGCCCACCGCCGCCCGCAGCTTCGACAGCACCGCGGCGAGAGCGTCGGAGGGATCGCGTGGAAGCTCGCTCGACCACAGCGCCTCCACCAGCTCGCTGCGGGGCACCGGCCTGTCGCGATTCAGCGCGAGGTAGGCGAACAGCAGGCGTCCCTGGCGCCCCGGGAAGGCTCCTTCGAGGCGCCGGCCTTCGACGTCCACTACGAACCGGCCGCAGAGCTGAACCCTTGTGGACGTCATCCACAAGCGACCATAATCGCCCGCACCACGAGAATCCAGGCAGGGTCCAAGGACGGTGCTCAATGTCACATCAGATCAGGTGCGAGTGTGGCTACGTCGCGCGCGCGAACAGCGACGACGAAGTTGTGTCTTTGATCCGCGAGCACATGCGGACCGACCATCCACAGCTGCTCGAGAGCATCAGCGACGACCAGATCCGCGAGTGGATCGAGGTCGTCGGCTAGCTTCGTGAGTCCCGCACGTTCAGCTCGAGTCGAACCCCGTTGGGATCACGCAGGAAGAGCTGACGCATTACGCCGGGGATCTCGTTCTCCACGGCGCCCACGCCGTTCTCGTCAAGCCGCGCCTTCAGCTCGTCGTAGCCGGTGGCGCTGAAGGCGATGTGGTCCACGGCGCCGGTGCTGGCGGCGCTGGCTGAGGAGCCCGTGCCCGCCGTCTCCGCGTGCGCCTCGTACGCCGCGCGGTCGGCCACGTGCACCGCCGGCACGTCGCCGAGGTAGAGCCAGTAGCCGGGGAAGGGGAGAGGCGGGCGGTCGCCCACGCTCAGCCCGAGCACGCGCTCGTAGAAATCACGCGTGCCGTCCATGTCGTCGCTCAGGACGAGGAAGTGCTCGATGTGGCCGAGCAAGGCCGCCTCAGCCGGCGGCGGGGGCGGACTGCGCGGCCGAGCCGCCGTTGCCTTCCACACTGCCGCGCAGGAGATAAGCGGAGTGGAGGAGGCTCGGGTCGTTCTTCAGCTCGCTGGCGAGTCCCGAGTACTGGATCCGGCCGCCCTCCATGATGTACGCGCGGTTGGCGACGCCGAGGGCCACGGTGGCGAACTGCTCGATCAGCAGCACGCCCACTCCCCGCTCTGCCACCTCGCGCAGAGTGGGCAGCAGGCGCTGTACGACTACCGGCGCGAGGCCGAGCGACAGCTCGTCGATGAAGATGAACTTCGGCTGCGACACCAGCGCCTGTGCGAGCACGAGCATCTGCTGCTCGCCGCCGGACAGCAGGCGGCCCGCCACGTCAAGGCGCTTGTTGAGCTCGGGGAAGAGCTCGAGCGCGGTCTTGATGCCGGTCTTCGCTTCCTCGCGCGAGAGCGAGTAGCAGGCCACGCCGAGGTTCTCGCGCACGGTGAGAAGCGGCAGCAGCCGGCGTCCCTCGGGCACCACCGCCACGCCCGCGTGCCGGATGCGCTCGGGCCGCCGCCCTGTGAGGTTGTCGCCGTCAAGCGTTATCGAGCCCTTCGCGGGACGGAGCACGCCGCCCACCGCGAGCACGAGGCTCGACTTGCCGGCGCCGTTCGGTCCGAGCAGCGCCGTGACCTCGCCGGGCGTCACGTCGATCGACACGCCACGCACCACAGCTCGCCCGCCGCGCTCAACCACCACGTCCTCGAGGCGCAGCACGGAATCCGTGGTCGCGTCCGAGCTGTCGGCGGTGGCCGTGGCGGTGGTCTGCGTGTTTTCCGCTTCGCTCATGCTGCCGCCGTCTCCGCGTCGGCGCCGAGATAGGCCTGCTTCACGCTTTCGCTCCGCAGCACCTCCGACGTGTCGCCGGACGCGATGAGCTTGCCGAAGTCGAGCACCGCGGTCTTCGAGCAGCAGGCGGACACGAGGCTCATGTCGTGGTCCACCAGAATCACCGTGGCGCCCGTCTGCTCGGGAATCTTCTGGATGACCTTGCCCATCCGCTCGGTCTCCTCATCGGGAAGCCCTGCGGCCGGCTCGTCGAGCAGCACGATGCGCGGCTTGCCCACCACCGCGCGGGCGATCTCCACAAGGCGGCGCTCTGCCGCGCCCAGCGTGCCCACCTTCGCGTAGGGGCTCGCCTGGAGGCCCACGAAGCGGATCGTGTTCAGCACGTCTTCCTCCCGTGAGGCGGCACCGTCACTGGACGAGTGCTCGAGCACCATGAGCACGTTGTCGAAGATCGTGAGCTCCTCGATGGCCTGCTCGGTTTGGAACGTGCGCCTCACGCCCCAGCGGGCGCGCCGGTAGTGAGCCATCGACAGCAGGTTGTCGTCGAAGGCGGTGACGCTGCCGTGGGTGGGGCGGACGAAGCCGCTAAGGACGTTGAAGAAGGTGGTCTTGCCGGCGCCGTTCGGCCCGATCAGGCCGTTGGTGCCGTCGCCGAACTCGACGCTCACATGGTCGAGCGGCGTGACCCCGCCAAAGCGGACCGTGAGGTCCTTCACCGCGATCATCCCGCCCGCTCCCGCGCCGGTTGGCGACCGCGCCCGACCAAGCCCATGATCAACCGCCCGAGCTTGGCCATGTCGCGCGGGAACTGATACACCAGTCCCTGAGGCGCCGTAAGCAGCACCTGCATCACGCCGATGCCGAAGATGATGGTGAGCCAGTCCGCGGACACGCCCCAGTTGTTGAGCAGCGCCGGCAGGAACTGCATCAATAAGCCGGCCACCACGGCGCCCCACAGGCTGTAGATCCCGCCCATCAGCACCACGGCGAGCAGCACGATCGAGTCGCTGGTGGGGAACGTGGTGATGAATAGCTGCCCGGAGTCCGCCGCGAGGAGCGCACCCGCCACGCCGGTGAGGAACGACGCGAGCGCGAAGGCCCACATCTTGTACAGCGTGACGTTCACCCCGGCCGCGAGCGCGGCCGATTCGCTCTGCCGGATCGCGGCCCAGGCCCGTCCCGGCTTCGCGCGCACGTGTATGAGAGCGATCAGGAAGAGGACCGCCGCGACGATGATCGTGTAGCGCAGATACGCGGTGTCGCCGTGAGCGAGCAGCGGCCGGCGGACGTCGGCGGCTCCGCGATCGGTCTCGGTATGACCGAGGAAGCCGCTGCCGCCGTTCGGGAAGTTCGTGGCCCTGAGGACGACCGTGATGGCGCCCGCGAGCATCAGGGTGATCAGGGCGAGATAGAGCCCGCTGAGGCGCAATGCGGGTAGGCCGACCAAGGTGCCGAGCACCATCGTGATCAGGCCGGTGCCGAGCAGCACGATCGGGAAGGGCAGGCCCGTGGCAAAGAACAGGCGCGCGCCCACCCAGGCCGCGAGCGCAAGGAGCGCGATCTGGCCGAGCGAGACGAGGCCCGTGCGACCCATGAGGATGCCGAGGCCGAGCGCCACCACCGCGTAGATCGCGACCGACGTGAAGACGGTGACCCAGTAGCCGCTCAGGAGCTGCGGGAACACGATCACCACGAACAGCAGGAGGACGCTGATGATCACCGCCCGCACCCGGTCGCCGGCGTCGAGGCGCGGCATCCGCATACGGCGGGCGCCGCTCGTGGTGGTCGCTCCGGCGGCGCTCACGTCAACCCGCCCTCCCCGAGAGAGCGCTGCCGCGCCGACCGGAGAGGACGAGCAGGGCGATGGTCGCGAGCACGAACGGGGTCATGTCGCGGTACTGGGAGATGGACAGAATCGGCGTGATCAGTGCGTTCACGAGGCCGATGACGATGGCCGCGATGAACGTGACTGTAATCGAGCGCAGGCGCCCGATCAACGTCGCGGCGAGCGATGAGATCACGAGGAAGGTGAGGGTGGCCGCGTCGAGGCCAACAAGATTCGAGAGCAAGAGGCCCGCCGCCCCGGAGAGGAGGCCGGAGCCGAGCCAGGCCGCCGCCTCCACTCGCCGCACCGGAACACCGAGCGTGGCCGTGATCTCGCGATCGTTGGCGAGCGCCCGCATCGCGGTGCCGGTCTTGGTGAAGCGCAGGAACACCGCGGTGACGGCCATCACGCCGAGCGCGAACGCGATTGCGATCACCTCGGTGTAGTTCACGAAGACGTTGCTGACCTCGAAGCCATGGTTCGAGGTCGGCAGGATCATGGAGCGAGCCTTGTCGCTCCAGATCAGGTCCATGACGCCCAGTAAGACCAGGGTTAAGCCGAGCGTGGCCGTGGCTTTGATCAGCGGGTCACGCGAGGCGAGCGGCGGCCCGAAGATCACGCCATACAGCAGCGTGACCGCACCGCCGAACAGCACACAAGCCGCAAAGGCCGGGCCTTCGGCCCAGCCGTTGTGGTTGATGAGCTGCCAAGCGATGAGGGCGCCCATGGCTCCCACGGCACCGAACGCCAGGTTCAGCACTCCAGTTGCCCTGTAGAGGACCACCATCCCCACCCCGGACAGTGCGTACACGCCGCCCAGGGCGAGCCCGGTGATGATGAACGGCTTGAAGTCCTCCCAGCTAGGCATATGGAACCTTGGACGCCCTCTCGCTTATTGACTTAATTGTCTAACACATTCTCCGGCTAGGCACCAGGCACGGGTGTGCCGGGCTGCGACAGGCTCGGGTCCTTCTTCTCGATCGCCCGCACCTGGGCGATGCCCGGGTCCGCGGCGTTGATCGGAATGCACCCGTCCTTGATCACCATCTTGCCGTTGTGCGGCGTGGTGGTGTAGTCGGTGTTGTTCGGAATGTGCAGCGGCGCCTGGCCGTAGTACCAGGGCTTGCACAGCATGTCGGTCTTGAACCCCTTGAGGTTCTTGATCGCCTGGTTGACGGTCTTGATGTTGTACGTGCCGCCCTTGATCGACTCGAGCGCCATCACGGTCTGCTGCGCCATGACGAACCCCATCTGGCTGAAGCTGCCGAGTCCACCCGACACCTTCGAGCCGTACTTGTCGAACACCGCGCGGTAGAGCCGCGTCTGAGGACCGTTGTTGTCGGTCACGTTCAGCTCGGCATTCACGAGCAGCTTGCCGTCCCACTGCTGACCCAGCGCCTTCGCGACGAAGTCGGTGTTGCACGGGGTGGAGCAGGCCCACGCCTTCACGCGATCCTGCAGGTTCTGCTGCTGAGCCGCCTGAAGGATCTTCAGCGCCTCGGGCGGGGTGAAGTTCAGCACCACGCCGCCGTCACTGCCGGCCGCCTGGACGAGCTTCAGCGCGATCGAGTTGGCGTCCTGGATCGGCACGTTGTCCTTGAACTGCTGGATCGGCACGTTCAGCGCCTTCGCCACGGACGCGGGGCCGGCTGCGATGTAGCCGGTGCCCGGCACGTTGGACTGGTCGAACGCGATCTTCTTCGCGCCCGCGCGCACGACGCCCTGAACTGCGCCGTCCGAGCTGTAGCGCGGACCCATGTTCGGAGGCGCGCTGTTCGACGTGCCCCAGCACTCGGGAGCGATGCCTGCGTCGAGCTCGTAGATGCCGAGCGACTCCCAGTACTTGTGGTCCACGGCGCACTCGATGATGCTGAAGCCGCCCACGACGCCCACGACCTTGTCGGTCTGGATCAGCTTGTGAGCGAAGCCCGCGATCTGCGCCGGGTTCGTCTGCTCCTCGTACCACTTGTACTGGATCGGGTGGCCGTTGATGCCGCCGTTGTCGTTGACGCAGTGGAAGTACGCGTCAGCCATCGTGGCCCCGTCGGTGAAGTCCGTACCGGGCTGCTTGGTCACGATCGCGCCGAGCTTGATCGGCGTGCCAGTGGCCTTGACGCCGGGCTTGGTGCCGCACTTCGTCACATCGGCGGCCTGCGAGCTCGTCGAGCTTCCACCGCCACCGCCACCACCACCGGAAGTGGTGCTGCTCTTGTTGCTGCTCCCGCACGCTGAAACGACGATCGATAGGCCGACCGCCAGGATCAACAGCGACAAGACCGAACGGGTCTTGCGCGAGCCCAGGTGTTTCCTCACCGCTCCTCCTCCTCGAGTGAATACGAGTCCGCGCCGCCCCCAGCGACGGGACGGTCGATACTAAATGTAAGGTCAGATGTATGCAATGCCGCGGGTTCGGGGCCGGTTAACGGCGTATTAAGCACGTTGAAGTGCCTTTCCTGAATACAATTTCGCGCGCGCGTAGCTGGCCGCGCAGGACCGCATGACCACTCAACCCAATGGCACCTCGCAGACCATGCGGGCGCTTCTCCGCCTGAGGGAGCTTCTGTTGAGTGGCGAGTTCGCTCCGGGAGAGCGCATGTCGGAGCTCCCGCTGGTGGACCGACTGGGCGTTTCGCGCACGCCGCTGCGCCTCGCACTCTCGGCGCTCGAGCACGAGGGCTTCCTGCGCGTGCTGCCCGGCGGCGGCTACGTGGTGCGCGAGTTCACACGCGCGGACATCGACGACGCGATCGAACTTCGCGGCGTGCTCGAGGGCACGGCCGCGCGCTTCGCGGCCGAGCGCGGCGTGAGCCGGCGTGAGCTCAAGGCGATGGTCGAGGTCACCGAGCAGACGGACGAGTTCGTGCACCGGGCGGACTACGAGTCGTTCGAGCGCTACGTCGACCTCAACGAGCGCTTCCACTCGCTGCTCTACGAGGCCGCGCGCAGCCCGCTGCTCATGCGGGCGCTCGACCACGCGATCTCGCTCCCGTTCGCCGGGCCGAGCGCGTTCGTTCTCACGGAGGCCGAGCTGCCCGAGTCGCGCGAGGTGCTCGTGGTGGCGCAGAGCCACCACCGCTCGCTGATCGACGCCATTGAGCGCCGTGAAGGGGCGCGCGCCGAGAACGTGGCGCGTGAGCACGCCCGGCTTGCCCGCTTCAACCTCGACATCGTGCTCCGGCACAAGGACATGCTCGACCGCATGCCCGGCGCGTCGCTGATCACGCTTGCGGAAAGGGAAGACGGCGAAGCTGAGGAGGGCGTGCCGTCCGAAGCGAGCACGTAGCAGTCCCACTGCGCTGCATTGTCAGCCGGGTGTAGATGCTGGGCCAGCCTCAGAGCGCGCACGTTCTTGCCAATCCGCGCGGAATCTGGTCTAGCCTTGGGGGCCGAGGACGTGAGGAGAGTGGGGAGTTGCTGGCGGAATCCCAGTCACCGTCCGCTTCACTGAGCGGGATGACCCATGAGCCGGAGCGCTGGCGCCTGAGAGGCGTCCCGAGCGAGAACGGCCTGGACGAGTGGACGGAGATACTCGCCGCCACCCATCTCGGCTTCGACATCAAGGCCACCCCGCGCACCCCGCCGAAGTTCAACGGCGCGGTGTCGAGGCGGCGCTTCGGCGGGCTCGCGCTGGTGGACTGCGCGTCCTCGCCCTGGCTCGGGCGGCACGCCAAGGCGCTGGCCGGCAGCGATCCCGACTCCGTGATGGGCTTCCAGTTCGTGCGCAAGGGCGTGGAGCTGGTGCGCGAGAGCGGGCGCGAGATCACGCTCACCGCCGGTGACATCGTGCTGTGGGACGGCTGGCAGCCCACCGAGGTGGAGGTGGTCGAGCCGTTCCTCAAGCGCACGCTGATCTTCCCGCGCGAGCGGGTGCTGGCGGTGTGCCCGCGGCTGGGCGAGGTGGACGCGCTGCCGCCGCTCGGCCACAACGCGCCGGCGCGACTGCTCGCCCGCTATCTGGACGCGCTCGCCGTGGAGCTGCCCGCCCTCGACGACGCCGCCGGCGCGGCCGCCGCCGATGCCGCGCTCGAGCTGCTGCGTGCGGCGGTTGAGCCAAGCGTGCCCACCACCCGCGCCGCCAAGCGCGAGGCGGTACGGGCGCACGTTCGCCGCCACATACGCGAGCGGCTCCAGGATCCGGCGCTCTCGCCCGCGTCGATCGCGAAGGCTCACGCCATCTCGGTGCGCGCGCTTCACGCGCTGTTCGAGGACTCCGGGGAGTCGGTGGCCGGGCTCGTGAGGCGCGAGCGGCTGCGGCGCTGCCTCGAGGACCTCGAGCGTCCCAGCGGCGGGTCGGTGACGGAGATCGCGTTCCGCTGGGGCTTTCGCGACGCCGCCCACTTCTCGCGCGTGTTCAAGCGCGCATACGGGGCCACTCCCAGCGAGGCGCGCCATGCGGCGCTGGCACGGATCGGCAAGGAATCGGGCGCTCGCGGGCTGGATCGGGCGCCCGGGCTTCTCTAGCTTCGCCGATCGATGCCTGGTCTGATGGAGGGGAAGGCGGGCCTTGTGACCGGGGCCGCAAGCGGAATCGGCCGCGCGTGCGCGCTGCGGTTCGGCAGCGAGGGAGCGTCGGTGGTCGTGTCGGATCTCGAGAGCTCGCGCGCCGGCGGTGAGGAAACCGTGCGGGCTATCCGGGAGGCCGGCGGAACGGCTGAGTTCTTCCCCTGCGACGTGTCCGCGTCCTCTGACTGCGAGGCGCTCGTGGCGCGCGTGGTCGAGTCGTACGGCAGGCTCGACTTCGCCCACAACAACGCGGGCATCGGAGTGCACGCGCCGCTGGCCGAGACGTCCGACGAGGACTTCGACCGCGTGATCGCGGTGAACCTGCGCGGCACGTTCCTCGGGATGAAGTTCCAGATCCGCCAGATGCTTCAGCAGGGCGGCGGGGCGATCGTGAACACGTCGTCGAACGCCGGCCTGCGCGGGGTCCACCTGATCGGCGCGTACGCGGCGTCGAAGCACGGCATCCTGGGACTCACCAAGAATGGGGCGATCGAATACGCAAACCACGGCATCCGCGTGAATGCCGTCTGCCCAGGAGCGATCATGACGCCACTGATGTCCGACCAGCCGCCCGACCGCCAGCAGGAGATCCTCGCGCCGCAGGCGATGGACCGCTTCGGCGACCCCGCGGAGGTGGCGGCCGCTGTGGTGTGGCTGTGCTCGGATGACGCGTCCTTCGTCACCGGCGTGGCCATGCCCGTGGACGCCGGATCGGTGGCCGGCTGGTGACGCTCGAGGCCGCGGGCCTGTCCGAGCACGAAGTCGCGGCCTGGCGATCGGCCACGCCTACCACGCTCGGCTCGTTCCCAGCGGCCGCGCGGGCCACCTGCGAGTTCCTCACCCGCGGCGAAGAGCTGCTGCGGCGGCTGTCTCCACGCGCCGAGCGGAGCGAGACCGAGCAGGTGGCGGCGCACGAGATCGTGGCGTTCCTCGACGGTGCGCGCGCCGACTTCATGCGCGCATACGCGGTCGACGTTTACAACGCGCTCACGGCGGACATGCGGCTCGCGCTCCGCGTGGAGGAGCTGGTGTACGCGGCGGCCGATCTCTATCCGGGCCTCGTTCCCACCCGCTCGGCGATGGAGCTCGAGCGCGCGCGGAAGCTCGCGGACAAGGAGCACATCGAGATCGCGCAGGGACTGTTCCTCTCCCATGTGCTCGCCGACCCGCGCGCGGGGGCACATCTCGTGTGGGCGATGCTGCGTCCCACAGAGGCGGCGCTCGAACGTCTCCACGACTTTCGCTCCACCGGCGTGGCGGACCTCGGCGGCGCGTACGTTGAGCGGCGCGGCCGCGCGGCGTACGTGGAGCTGCGCAACCCGCGCCACCTGAACGCTGAGGACGGCGACACGCTCCCCGTGACCGAGGTGGCGGTGGACCTCGCGCTGCTGGACCCCGCCGTGGAGGTGGGCGTGTTCCGCGGCGGCGTGCTCGACCACCCGCGCTACGCCGGGCGGCGCATCTTCGGCGCGGGCATCAACCTCACGCACATCTACATGGGCCGGCTCGACTACCTCTTCTACATCACGCGCGACATGGGTTACGTGAACAAGCTCTACCGCGGGCTCACGCCGGAGGACTTCCGTCCTGACGAGCCGGAGCAAACCACGGAGAAGCTGTGGGTGGCGGCGGTGGAGACGTACGCGATAGGCGGCGCGTGCCAGCTCCTTCACGTGATGGACCACGTGATCGCGGTGCGGGGCTGCAGGCTGTACCTGCCCGCGCGCAAGGAGGGGATCATTCCCGGCGCCTCCAACCTGCGGCTCGCGCGCTCGGTGGGCGACAGGCTGGCGCGGCAGGCGATCCTTTCCGGGATCGAGTTCGAGGCCGGCACGCCGCAGGGTGATCTGCTCTGCGATGAGGTGGTGGACTCGGACGCCGAGATGGACGCCGCCATTTCCGCGCGTGTGGAGGCTTTGACGAGCTCCGGGCTGATCAACGCGGCCGCCAATCGCAAGGCGATGCGAGTGGGGGTGGAGCCGCCCGACGTGTTCCGCCAGTACATGGCGAGCTACTGCCGCGAGCAGGCCTACTGCCACCTCAGTCCGGCGCTCGTTCGCAACCTCGAGGAGCACTGGAATGCGCACGAGCGCAAGCTCTGACGTCGAGCAGCTCTCGCGTTCTGCACTGCGGGAGCTGCAGAGCGAGCGGCTCCGCGCTGTTTTTGGCGTGGAGCTCGAGTCGCTCGCTGACGCGCCGTTCACGACAAAGACAGCATTGAAGGAGGCGTATCCGTTTGGTCTGCTGCGGGTGCCCGTGTCGTCTTTGGTGCGTGTGCATGCTTCTTCGGGGACGCATGGCAAGCCCACGGTGGTGGGTTACACGCGCGCGGACTTGGACGTGTGGACCGGGCTGATGGCGCGCTGCATGACGATGGCCGGGGTGCGGCCCGGCATGCTCGTGCACAACGCGAACACCTACGGGCTGTTCACCGGCGGGCATGGGTTCCATCAGGGAGCGGAGCGGATCGGGGCGACCGTCATTCCGGTGTCCGGCGGGTTCACGGCGCGGCAGGCGTTGTTGTTGCGCGACCTTGGTGGCCAGGTGCTCGTGTCCACGCCGTCATACGCGCTCGTGATCGCCCAGGCGGTGCGCGACGCGGGGATCGATCCGGCGTCGCTGTCTCTGGAGCTCGGGCTGTTCGGCGGCGAGCCGTGGACGGACGGCCTGCGGGCGGAGATCGAGCGCGAGCTGCCGGGGCTCCGCGCCGTGAACTTCTACGGGCTGTCGGAGATGTGCGGGCCGGGGGTGGCGACCGAGTGCCTACCTGTTCGCGACGGGCTGCACGTGAATGAGGACCACTTCCTGGTGGAGGTGATCGATCCCGACACGGGCGCTGTGCTCGACGAAGGCGATGAGGGAGAGCTCGTTTTCACCACGCTGACGAAGGAGGCGATGCCGCTCCTGCGTTACCGCACGGGCGACATCGGCTCTTTGACGCTCGAGCCGTGTGAGTGCGGGCGCACCTTCGCGCGCATCCGCGGGCTGCGCGGACGGCGCGACGACATGCTGATCATCCGGGGCGTGAACATCTATCCGTCGAACGTGGAGCACCTCCTGCTGAGCGTGGAGGAGGTCGCGCCGCACTACCAGCTCGTGGTGTCGAGGTCGGGCGCGATGGACGAGCTCGTGGTGCAGTGCGAGCCGGCGTCGGTGGACGTGGACGTGGCGCCGTTGCGCGAGCGGGTTGAGACGCTGCTGCGCGAGCACACCGGGATACGGATTCCCGTGGAGGTGCTGGATCCGGGTGGGGTGCCGCGGAGCGAGGGCAAGGCGGTCAGGGTGGTGGATAGGCGAGGAGCTTCGTGATCCTGTCCGCAAGCTGCTTCGGCTCCCGCATCAGCTGCCGATAGGTGACGCGTAGGACGCGGTAACCGGCAACGAGGAGATCGCCATCACGCTTGCGGTCGTCCTCGAAAGCCTTCGCATTCAGATGGAACTCTCGGCTGTCCAGCTCGACAATCACATTTGTCCCGGGCCAATGCGCATCGACGGTGTAGCCGAGGATCGGAGCATTCATGGTCGGCCGGGGCAGGCCGTGGTCCATGCAGAAGTCGTAGAACAGGGCTTCGAACTCGCTGCGGCTCAGGGGTTCGTAGTCGAAATCAGCTAGTAAGGAGCCGAGTGGCTTGAGCCCGTGCCTGCCCGGACTCCGCTCAAGCAATTCCTGCACCTCCGCCCAATCAACCAGCCGCATCCGGTCCGCCTCCTCCGCGGCACGCTTGAGTTGGCGCGGGTTCAGCACTTCGGCGAGGTCCAGCAGTGTGCGGGGCACGGTGGTGATGGGGATGCCTTCGTGCTCGGTCACATCACGCGGGTCCAGGCTGCGTACGAGGTGAAGATCGATGCCGGGTTGCTTGGCCTTGGTGCGGCCGGGCACGACCACGTCGATGTCTGGGCGGGCCGTGCGGTAGAAGCCGCGCCAGTGGCCAGCGCTGCGGTAGCCGAGAACCGCCTCGTGCCCGTACGCCAGTACCGGCGCGAGCATCCGCCCCTTCGCCGTTATCGCCTCGTGGCCGAGCAGGTAGACGCCGCGGTAATAGCAATGAAGGCGGCCCGAAGCGAGCCAGTACCTGATGGCGCCGTCGGTGATCCCGTGGTCGAGCAGCTGCTCGCGGGAGATCGGTCCACCCTGTTTTGTCGCAATTTGCGACACCCGAGCCAGACGTGGTTGATCGAAAGGCTGATTATCAGCTCTTGGATCGACCACGTCGGGCATGGGGGCAGGATCGCCCCGGAAACCGCACGGTTCCAGGCTGCCGCGTAACTCCTGTGTGCCGTTATTGCTGCAGTTGAGTTACGCGACGAGCTGCCGCGAGCCCGAGAGGTAGCCGCTCTCGTTGGCGTCCAAATGATCCGCCAGCCGCGTGGCCATGGCCATGATCGTCAGCGACGGGTTCACCGACAGTGTGCGGGGGAACACCGAGCTGTCGCCCACGTACAGCCGCCGTACGTCATGCGATTCCCCGTGACCGTCCACCACGCCTGAGTCACGGTCCGCGCCCATCCGGCACGACCCTTGCACGTGGGTGGACGCGAACGAGGACCACAGAATCTGCGACGCCCCCGCCGCCTCCATCACCCGTCGCGAGAACTCGAACGCCGCCTGCTGGCGCTCTATCTCCTGGGGCTGGAAGTCGCACCAGAAGGTCTCGTTGCCGTCGGCATCCACCTCGATGCGGCCGTTGTTCTCGTCGTTCGAGAGGCAGAGCAGCCCCACCCAGTTGCGGTACTTCTTCGCCGCCTCCACCAGCGGCTCGCCCCACATCGGGCCGTTCTCGTCGCACAGAGCCACGGTGAACCCGATTGGGTCCTGCACGGTCACGGCCTCGACGATGTAGCCGCCGCGGTCGTCCGGTGCGTTCTCCAGGAAGTGCGAGCTGATGGGCGCCACCATGTGCGCGTCCTGCGGCTCGTCGAACAGCCCGAACACGAATTGGGCTGGGTGGAAGCCGAGGTTGCGCCCCACCCACGAATTCGCCACGCCGGAGCGCATCAAGAGCTGCGGCGTCCCCAAGGCACCGCACGCAGCCACAACCACATCGGCCTCAACCACGTGAGAAGCCCCAGAGGCATCCACATACTCCACTCCGGTCGCTTCCTCATTGCTGATCAGGACACGCGAGGCCCAGCACTCCGGTCGAAGCGAAAGATGCCCAGCCACCCAGTTGCGGTGAATCCAAGTGTTCAAAGTCGACTTGCCAGCATTCGTCGGGCACCCCTGCAGGCACGACCCGCATTGCATGCAGTTCTCGTCCGTGTACGCGTCCACGGGCTCGAGCTCATAGCCCAGCGCCTCGAACCCAGCCGCCGCCGTCCGCACGCACTTGCGCCAGTTCCAGTCCGCCCGCCGGCGCACACCCAGGTACGAGCACACGCGGTCGTAGAAAGGCTCCATCTCGGCCGTGGACAGCTGCACCCCGGAGGCCGCATGCCACTTGTCGAGCTCCCGCTGCGAGGCCCGCAACGCAAGCTTGGTGTTGATCGTGGTGGTGCCGCCAACGCAGCGCCCGCTGATCAGCGCCAGGGGTCCCCGGCCCGGATCGCCCGCCGGCAGCGCCAGCCGGATCGGGAACCACATGTCGTGCGAGGCCTTCGACTCCCAGCGCTCGAAATCGGCCGCCGTCAGGTGAGGGCCCGTCTCGAGCAGCAGCACGTTGCGCCCGCGCTCGGCGAGCTCGCCGGCCACCACGCCGCCGCCCGCGCCCGAGCCCACCACCACGACGTCGAAGCGCTCGCTCATCCCAGGTACGACCAGTCCTTCTTCACGCGCGCGGCAAGGGGAGAGGCGTTGAAGCCGATCTCCTCGTAGGCCGATGGGCCCTCGCCGTCCGGCGCCACGAAGTCCGAGTAGAACGCCTCAACGCAGAGCGCGCGCACCATGAGGAACTCGGGTGTGAGCGCGACGCTGGGCAGGTCCGCGCCTTCGAGTGCGTCAACGGAGGCAATGAAGGCATCGCGCTGAGGTGCCGGCATCCGAGCCAGGACCGCGTCGATATAGACGACGGGCCGCACGCGCGAAGACCCCGGAACGATCGCCTCGCAGAGCTGTTCGACCACGCTCACGCGGCCCTCGTCGAGCACCTGCATGAGCGCACTGTAAGCGCACGGCAACGGCGCGCCAAGCGCCAGAGCGCAAATCGGCAAGAAGGCATGCGCTGGATGACTGGACGCCCATCGGGCGCGGATGTACGGTCGCCACACGGCCCTCGAACGAGGAGGAGTGACGATGGGCGAAGTCGACCTGGTGGCTCTCTACTGGACCGTCTCCGGACCCGTGGAGGTGCACGTGGGGCGCGAGTGGAGCACCTTCTCGTGGCGGGACCGCTGCGCCGAGGCGGCGAAGGTTGGGTTCAAGGGGATCGGCCTCTGGCACGCCGACATCGAGCACCAGCTCGAGAGCACCACGCTCGACGAGATGAAGAAGGTGTTCGACGACTCGGGCCTGGAGTTCATCCAGCTCGAGTTCCTCCAGGACTTCTGGGTGCCGAAGGGCGACCCGCGGCGCGCGGAGTCGGACGAGCGCCGCAAGCTCCTCTTCGACGCCGCGGCCGCCTTCGACGCCCACCACATCAAGGTCGGGAACATCCCCGGCACGCAAAGCGAGCTCGACCAGGTGACCGAGGGCTTCGCCGAGCTGTGCGAGGACGCGGCCGATCACACCGCCGCCAAGGTGGTCTACGAGTTCATGCCGTTCGACGTGAACGTGAACTCGCTCGACAAGGCGCTGCACGTGGTGAACGACGCCGCCAAGCCCAACGGCGGCCTCGCCATCGACACCTGGCACATGGCCAAGCTCGGCATCCCGCCCGAGGACATGAAGCGCATCCCGCGCCAGTACCTCACCTGGATCGAGCTGTCAGACGGCCAGTACGAGGACATGGCCGACCCCATCGACGAGGTGGTGAACCACCGCAGGCTTCCCGGCGAGGGCGAGTTCAACGTGGCCGCCTACGTCGACGCCTGCCGCGAGGCAGGCTATCCCGGCCCGTGGGGAGTGGAAGTGCTCTCCGAGGAGCTGAGGAACCTCCCGATCGAGGAGGAGTTCAAACGAGCGTATGAGACCACGGCCGCGCAGTTCCGCGCGGGCGTGGCTTGAGATCTAGGAGGAGCGGATGAAGGAGCTCGACAACGACCGGCTGGTCTGGATGTTCACCCAGATGGCGCGGATCCGGGAGTTCGAGGAGCGCGTGAAGGGCACGTTCGAGGAGCACCCGGGCGTGATCCGCGGCCACACGCACCTCGCCGACGGCGCCGAGGCGTCGATCGTCGGGTCGCTCGCCACGATGGAGCCGAACGACCAGCTGATGACGACCTACCGCTGCCACGGCTACCCGATCGTGCTCGGCACCGACACGAAGGCGATGATGGCCGAGATCTACGGCAAGAAGACCGGCCTCTGCGGCGGCTACGGCGGCTCGATGCACCTCACCGACGTGGAGCGCGGCTTCCTCGGCACGAGCGGCATCGTGGCGCAGGGCATTCCGCAGGCCACGGGCGCCGCCTACGCCGCGCAGATCCGCAAGCAGGGCCAGGTGGTGCTGTGCTTCTTCGGCGACGGCGCCTCGAAGCAGGGCGCTTTCAGCGAGTCGCTCAACGTGGCCTCGCTCTGGAAGCTTCCGATCGTGTTCATCATGGAGAACAACAACTACAACGTGGTCACGCGCTCCGAGCAGGAGGACGCCAACGCGGCCGCGGGCGAGCCGCTCGCTGTGAAGGCGAAGGCGTTCTCGATGCCCGGTGTGACGGTGGACGGCGGCGACCCGGTGGCCGTGTACGAGACGGTGGGCGCCGCGGTGGACCGCGCCCGCTCAGGCGAGGGTCCGACGCTCGTGGAGTCGAAGGTCTACCGCCTCAGCGCGCACGGCAACATCATCGTGCCGCCCGGCATCCCGCTGCACTTCCCGGAGCACGAGGCGATCGAGGTGTTCGGCAACCCGGAGGAATACGAGGCGGCCAAGAGGGGCGACCCGGTGCCGCGCTTCCGCGGCAAGCTCGTGCAGGACGGCGTGATGTCCGCCGAGCAGGCGGACGAGATCATGCAGTCGGCCAAGGACGAGATGCAGGCGGCCGTGGACTTCGGGATCGAGAGTCCGCTGCCGGAGCCGGCAGAGGCCACCAAGTACGTCTACGCATAGGAGCGGCTGATCGATGACTGAGATTCCCTACATCGCCGCGATCGAGATGGCCATCCACGGCGAGATGGAGCGCGACGACAGCGTCCTCTACTTCGGCCAGAACATCGCGACGAGCGAGAACGACAAGTTCCTCCAGGCCTTCGGGCCCGACCGCGTGCGCGTCACGCCGATCTCCGAGACCGCGGAGATCGGCATGGCGGTGGGCGCGGCGCTGGCGGGCTACCGCCCGGTGGTGGAGCTCTACATGGCCGAGTTCATGCTCGTGGCGATGAACCAGGTGGTGAACGAGGCGCCGCGCTTCCGCTACATGACCGGCGGACAGGTGAACGTGCCGCTCGTGCTCAAGGCGGGCTACGGCTTCACCGCCGGCTGGGCCGGCCAGCACACCGGCACGATCTACGGCATGTTCATGGGCGTGCCCGGGCTGCGGGTGGCGATCCCGTCCACCGCCGCGGACGCCAAGGGGCTGATGGCCACCGCCATCCGCGACGACAACCCGGTGGCCTACTTCCACCACTACCTGCTCACCTTGGAACCCGGCGAGGTGCCGGACGGCGAGCACCTCGTGCCGTTCGGGGAGGCGGCGGTGCGGCGCGAGGGCGGCGACGTGACGATCGTCGCGCTCGGCTACATGGTGGGGCTCGCGATGAACGCGGCGGAGCGGCTGGCCGGCGAAGGTATCCAGGCCGAGGTGATCGATCCGCGGACTCTGAACCCGCTGGACATGAAGACGATCATCGAGTCGGTCGAGAAGACCGGACACCTGGTGCTGGTGGACCAGGCCACGCGCCACGGCTCCGCCTCGGCGGTGATCGCGGGTGAGGTGGCGGACGAGGGCTTCTCGTCACTGAGGGCGCCCATCAAGCAGGTGACCGCGCTCGAGAGCACGATCCCCTACAGCCAGCCGATGGAGGAGTACATCCTCCCGAGCGAGGACAAGATCGTGGGCGCGGTGCAGCAGGTGCTGGGACAGGCTCCTGTCGGCGCGTAAGCACAGTACGGTTCCGCCAGCAGAGCCGGCCGCCCTCACCCCG